>NZ_JARDAL010000012.1:0-88594 GCF_048957595.1 Acinetobacter sp. AS5
AAACGCACTTATCTATGGCATTAGGCTATAAGGCCATCATGAACAACATTAAGATCAAGTTCATTACCGCAGCGGATTTAATGCTGCAACTGAGTACAGCCTATCAGCAAGGTAAATTGAAAACCTATATGCAGCGTGCGGTACTGGGACCAAAGTTACTGATTATCGATGAAATTGGTTATTTACCATTTGGACGTGAAGAAGCGAATCTGTTCTTTAACGTGATTGCCAAGCGTTATGAAAAAGGCAGTACGATATTGACGAGTAACTTACCCTTTAGCCAATGGTCTAAGTCATTTGCGGATGATGTCACGTTGACCGCTGCGATGTTAGATCGGCTATTACATCACTGTCATGTGGTACAGATATCGGGTGAGAGTTATCGTTTGAAGGATAAAAAAAGAATTGGGATTCAGCCGCAGGTTGAAACTTAATACGAGATCAAAGGGGTCAATTTTACTTCGCCATTTTTAAGGTAAAAGGGGTCAATTTTAAAATGCCGTTGACAGCATCATCAAAGCTCATATATTTATATAAAATCATTATTCTTATCCAATAAAAAACCCCGCTTTCGCAGGGCTTTTATAGCATAAAAATCAGCCAATCAAGAGATTAGTTTTTCTATTTATCAACGATTTTGTTTGCTTGGCTCCAAGATATGAAAAAAATGGGAAAGCACTGCTTTCCCATTTTTTCAGGCACGTAAACATAGAAATAAAAAACCCACTCAAATAGAGTGGGTTTTCGCATTCAAATCAAATGATTCGAGAAATTAGTTTTTCTCTTTATCAACGATTTTGTTTGCTTGGATCCAAGGCATCATCGCACGTAACTTGTTACCAGTAACTTCGATACCATGAGCAGCATTTTGACGACGACGAGCAGTCATAGATGGGTAGTTCAACGCACCTTCTTGAATGAACATCTTCGCGTATTCGCCAGATTGAATACGTTTAAGCGCATTACGCATTGCTTCACGAGACTGTTCGTTGATTACTTCAGTACCCGTTACATATTCGCCGTATTCAGCGTTGTTTGACACTGAGTAGTTCATGTCCGCGATACCGCCTTCGAACATCAAGTCAACAATCAATTTAAGTTCGTGTAGACATTCGAAGTACGCCATTTCTGGAGCATAACCCGCTTCAACAAGAGTTTCGAAGCCCATTTTAACCAATTCAACAGCACCACCACAAAGAACTGCTTGCTCACCGAAAAGGTCAGTTTCAGTTTCTTCACGGAATGAAGTTTCAATGATACCTGTACGGCCGCCACCTACGCCTGAAGCGTAAGAAAGAGCAACGTTACGCGCATTACCAGAAGCATCTTGGTGAATCGCGATAAGGTCAGGAACACCTGAACCACGTTGGTATTCAGAACGTACGGTGTGACCAGGAGCTTTAGGTGCAACCATGATTACGTCTAAGTCAGCACGTGGAACAACTTGGTTATAAAGAATCGAGAAACCATGAGCAAATGCTAAAGTCGCACCTTGCTTGATGTTTGGCTCAATTACGTCACGGTAAAGTTGAGATTGGAACTCATCTGGAGTCAAAATCATCACTACGTCAGCTTGTGCTACAGCAGCAGGAACTTCAGCAACTTTAAGACCTGAATTTTCAGCTTTCTTCCAAGAAGCAGAGTTAGCACGTAAACCTACAGTTACGTCAACGCCAGAATCTTTCAGGTTAAGCGCATGCGCGTGGCCTTGTGAACCGTAACCAATGATCGCTACTTTCTTAGATTGGATGATAGATAAGTCACAGTCTTTATCGTAAAAAATTTGCATTGCTGTCTCCGCTTAAATGCTTGTTTGTCCGTTAAATCAGGCAATGACCCTTAAATTTACATTGCCTGATACCCTCTTCTTATTCAGATGAGGAAATACTTAAAATTTAGATGGTGAGTACTTTTTCGCCGCGTGCGATACCTGATACACCTGAACGAACCACTTCTAAAATCGTGTGTTCTGCAAGTGCATCAATAAACGCATCCACTTTTTCAGTGGTACCCGCGATTTGAATGGTATAGGTCGTTGGTGTTACATCGACAATCTGACCACGAAAAATATCTGCCGTACGTTTGATTTCGTCACGCGATGAACCCAATGCTTTGACTTTAATCAGCATCAATTCACGCTCAATATGTGCACCTTCAGACAGGTCAACCACTTTCACCACTTCAACCAACTTGTTAAGCTGTTTGGTAATTTGCTCAATCTTGTGATCATCACCATAAGTGGTCAATGTCAAACGTGAAAGCGTTGGATCTTCAGTCGGAGCAACATTCAATGTTTCGATATTGTAGCCACGCTGTGAAAACAAACCCACTAAACGGGAAAGCGCGCCTGATTCGTTTTCTACGAGTACAGAGATAATATGTCTCATTTCGTGCGCTCCCCTTTAGCCAACCACATATCCTGCATCGACTGACCCGCAATCAACATCGGATAAACGTGCTCGGTACGATCTACCATAACGTTAATAAATACGCACTTGTCGTTAATCGCCATCGCTTCTGCAAGCTTCGACTCTAGCTCATCGGCATGATTAATCTGAATACCGACATGACCATAGGCTTCCATCAGTTTGGCAAAATCAGGCAATGAATCTACATAAGAACTTGAATGACGTCCTTCATAGTTCATATCTTGCCACTGCTTCACCATCCCTAAAGACTGGTTATTCAGGCACAGGATTTTTACATTCAGGCCATATTGCTTACAGGTCGACAGTTCCTGGATACACATCTGAATCGATGCTTCACCGGTGATACACACTACTTGCTGTTCCGGGTATGCAAGCTTCGCAGCCATTGCATACGGCAAGCCGACACCCATGGTGCCTAGACCACCTGAGTTGATCCATTGACGTGGACGTTTGTATTTGTAATACATCGCACCAAACATCTGATGCTGACCGACGTCAGAAGTAATGATCGCTTCACCATTGGTCACTTTGTCCAGTGCCTGAACCACTTGTTGTGGCTTCATTACACCATCAACACCTGCTTCAAAACGACCGCCATGAACCTTGCGCCATTCATTGATCTGTTTCCACCATGCCGCAATCGCTTCAGGATTTGGCTTAGAAACATTAAGCTGTTTCAACTGATTCAACATCTCATTCAATACAGGCTCTACAGCACCGACAATTGGAATGTGCGCCATAATGGTTTTTGAAATTGTCGCTGGGTCGATATCAATATGAATCACTTTGGCATTCGGACAGAATTTCGCAGGGTTATTGGTCACACGGTCATCAAAACGCGCACCCACACACAGAATTACATCTGCATTGTGCATGGTCATGTTAGCTTCATAAGTACCGTGCATACCCAACATACCGATGAACTGTTCATCATCACCCGGGAATGCGCCAAGACCCATCAAGGTATTGGTCACTGGATAACCCAATAGATGCGCAAGCTCTGTCAATTGTGCTGAAGCATTGCCTTGAACCACACCACCGCCCGAGTAAATCACAGGACGTTTGGCATGGATCAGTTCTTCAATCGCTTTACGAATTTGACCTGAGTGACCACGGAACGGTGGCTGATACGAACGCATCTTCACTTTTTCTGGGTATTCGTAAGCAAATTTCTCTGCAGGATTGGTCGCATCCTTTGGAATATCAATCACTACAGGACCTGGACGACCTGAAGACGCAATATAGAAGGCTTTCTTGATAATCGCAGGAATTTCGCTGGCATGACGCACCTGGAAGCTATGTTTCACGATAGGACGTGAAATACCGACCATATCGGTTTCCTGAAATGCATCTTCACCAATCAGATGACTCGCAACCTGACCTGACAAAATCACCATCGGGATTGAGTCCATATAGGCCGTTGCAATTGGGGTCACCGTGTTGGTTGCGCCCGGACCTGAAGTCACCAGCACAACACCGGTCTTGCCTGTCACGCGTGAGTAAGCATCGGCCATGTGACCAGCAGCCTGTTCGTGACGTACGAGATAATGATTGATTCTGTCTTGTTGAAATAGCGCATCATAAATATGAAGAACTGCGCCGCCTGGGTATCCAAAAACATGTTCAACGCCTTCGTCCGCTAATGCGCGAACAAGCATTTCACCACCAGATAGAAGTTCCAACGTGATTCACCCTAATATTATTCACTGCACAAATGGGAGGCATTTGCAGTGTTTCGTTTGTTAACTGTCTGCACTGTTATAGCACACAAATTTCATAGTTTTCAAAGCAATAGGAAAAAAATCTGATCTCTTCACTGTTCGAGCAATACGGGATCTGAAACATGTTGGGATAAACATATTTTGCTTAGCTTTGTTCAATTTCTCGGCTAGAAAAATCGCCCACTGCATGAAATGACACTTAGTCGAAGGGTGATCGATCTAAGGCATATAAAACTATTGCAGCATTCTTGTGTTTTCAGGCTTTAAAGTCAAGTTTAAAAAACAGACAATCCATACTTACTAGTGCCTAGATCTGCTGTTTTTAACAGCAATATCAGCTCATAGCCATGCATTGACTGTCTTGTATATTCATCTAATCCAATAAAATTCATAGAGTTAATGGTTTAATTTTATAAATTTTTAATATGTCTTATATAAAAAAAATGAATGAATTTTTATTAAATGAAAGGAAATTGTTTATCAATAAATTTTGTATACGAAGATTTATCTCTGATTTCTTATACGCTAGAGTGGGTTTGTTTAAGCGATTAACATCGAATAAAGCAGATAAAAATCCATCATTTTTACTGAAAATATCACTACAATCATTGCAGTATTCCATGCCTAGCAAGCCGAGGCCCAAGAACAATGAAAATATCTTTTTTAACCGCCTTCAGTCTAAGCTGCGCAATATCTCTGGGCATCTATAGCACCAGTGCGTCAGCAATCCAGTATTATAAATGGGTCGATGCCAAAGGTATCACGCATTATACCAAGACCCCACCGCCAAAATCTGCGAAAAAAGCCACCACAGTGGATACTTATGGCTGGAAAAATTCAGCACCGGCATCCTCAAAACCGGCTGAAACTGAAGCTCAAACCGAGAACACACCTCAAGAACAACAGCAACAAGCCCCTCAAGTTCCTGCGAATCAGGACCAGCAACAACGTGAAGCCAACGAAGCCTTGCAGCAATCTAAAAATCGTGCAGTGGCTTTATAAGATACCTCTCTTACTAGAACAGCAGGTTTTTTCTTCGGGAAATGCCGGCGCAAAATTCACTTTTAGGTGCATTTTGCGCTATGCTGTGCAACAGACTTTTTTCACCGTAATTCACTGATACGTTTATGACTACTCACATTGATTCCGAATATCAAGCCAGTGCGATTGAGCCTCAAGTCCAACAGGATTGGGAATCTCGCAAAGCCTTTAAAGTTGCCGATAAAGTAGAAGGTCCACGTCGTTATATTCTCTCGATGTTCCCTTACCCAAGTGGCAAGCTGCATATGGGTCATGTGCGTAACTATACGATTGGTGACGTGATCAGCCGTTTCCATCGCTTAAAAGGTGAAACGGTCCTACAACCAATGGGTTGGGATGCTTTCGGTCTACCTGCTGAAAACGCAGCGATTGCACATCAGGTTGCACCAGCAAAATGGACATTTGAAAATATTGCTTACATGCGCGACCAGTTAAAAAAACTCGGTCTTGCAGTGGACTGGGATCGCGAATTTGCGACCTGTACCCCTGAATACTATCGCTGGGAACAATGGTTATTTGTTCAACTTTATAAAAAAGGCTTGATCTACCGCAAGCTTTCAACCGTGAACTGGGATCCAGTTGATCAGACTGTTCTTGCCAACGAACAGGTTGAAAATGGTCGCGGCTGGCGTTCAGGTGCATTGGTAGAAAAACGTGATATTCCAATGTACTACTTCCGCATTACCGATTATGCGCAAGAGTTACTTGACGACCTAGACACGCTTAAAGATGGCTGGCCACAACAGGTCCTGACCATGCAGCGTAACTGGATTGGCCGCTCACAAGGGATGGACATCACCTTCCCTTCAGCAAATCCAGAAATCTATGCAGACGGTTTAACGGTATTCACTACCCGTGCCGATACCTTGATGGGCGTGACCTATGTTGCAGTTGCAGCAGAACACCCGATGGCGCTGAAAGCGGCTGAAACAAACCCAGAATTGGCTGCATTCATTGAAGAATGCCGTATGGGTTCTGTGGCAGAAGCGGATCTTGCGACTGCCGAGAAGAAAGGCATGGCAACCGGTCTTTCTGTGAAGCATCCTGTGACTGGCGAAGAAGTTCCGGTCTGGATCGCCAACTATGTATTGATGTCTTATGGTTCAGGTGCAGTGATGGCGGTTCCATCACATGATGAACGTGACTTCGAATTTGCCAATAAATATAGCTTGACCATCAAGCAAGTGATTGATGCCAAAGGCGCAGATGATGCTGAGTTCTCTGAGACAGAGTGGCAAGAATGGTATGGCTCTAAAGAAGGTAAACTGGTTAATTCAGGCGAATTTGACGGTCTAGATTTCCAGGGTGCCTACGATGCATTCCTTGCCAAATTAGAACCAACAGGCCTGGCAAGTTCTAAGGTTCAATTCCGTTTACGTGACTGGGGTGTTTCCCGTCAGCGTTATTGGGGTTGTCCAATTCCAATGATTAACTGTCCATCATGTGGTCAAGTGCCAGTACCTGAAGAGCAGCTTCCTGTGGTTCTTCCGACTGACGTTGTTCCAGATGGTTCAGGTAACCCGTTGAACAAGATGCCTGAGTTCTATGAAACCAAATGCCCATGTTGTGGTGGCGACGCACGTCGTGAAACAGATACGCTAGATACCTTCGTGGAATCATCTTGGTACTATGCACGTTATGCATCTCCAGACTTTACTGATGGCATGGTAAAACCTGAAGCGGGTCAAACTTGGTTACCTGTCAACCAATACATCGGTGGTGTTGAACACGCGATTCTGCATTTGCTTTATGCACGCTTCTTCCACAAATTGATGCGTGATGAAGGCGTGGTACAAGGCAATGAACCATTTACTAACTTGTTAACGCAAGGGATGGTGCTTGCAGATACCTTCTATCGTGAAGCTGAATCTGGCAAGAAAACCTGGTTTAACCCGGCAGATATCGAGCTTGAAAAAGACGAAAAAGGCCGTGTGCTTTCTGCCAAATATAAAGAAGATGGCCAAGACGTTATCGTTGGTGGTCAGGAAAAAATGTCGAAATCGAAAAATAACGGTATCGACCCGCAATCGATTATTGACCAGTACGGCGCAGATACGGCACGTGTGTTCATGATGTTCGCGGCTCCACCTGATCAATCACTTGAATGGTCTGATGCCGGTGTTGAGGGTGCAAACCGCTTCCTGAAACGTGTATGGCGTTTAGCAACAGGCTTCCTTGAAAAAGGTAACGGTGCATCAAACATCGACAAAGCGGCACTGTCTACGGCTGCACAAGACTTGCGTCGTAAGACACACGAAACCATCCAAAAAGTCGGTGATGATATTGAACGTCGTCATGCATTTAACACTGCCATTGCTGCATTGATGGAACTTTTAAATGCTAACAACAAATTTGAAGCTCAAGATGACAATGACGTTGCTGTCGCACGTGAATCGATTACCACGCTGTTAACTTTACTTGCACCATTTGCACCGCATTTAAGCCAGACTTTATTGGCTGAATTTGGGATTGAATTGAATTCAACTTTATTCCCTGCGGTAGATGAATCTGCGCTGACACGTAATACGCAAACCATCGTGGTTCAAGTCAACGGTAAGCTTCGTGGCAAGTTAGAAGTATCTGTAGATGCCTCTAAAGATGACATCTTGGCTCAAGCCAAAGCATTGCCTGAAGTTCAACAATTCTTGACAGGTCCAACCAAGAAAGAAATTGTAGTACCGAATAAATTAGTGAATTTGGTGGTTTAAATCCTTAAGTTCCCTCTCCTCTCAGGAGAGGGCTAGGGAGAGGTAAATATATAACCCCTCATCCTAATCTTCTCCCAGAGGGAGAAGGAACTTTCTGAAGGATTTCACAATTCCCAAACAAAGCCCGTTGCCAGCCAACGGGCTTTGACTTTACAATCCAGTTCAGGATTTCAAATATTCCCTTTCGGGAAGCATAGAGGGCAACACATGCATTTGGGCAAACGTTTAGCAGCAATTGTTTTAACTTGTGGTCTGAGTGCAGGCTTAGTCGGCTGTGGCTTTCATCTGAAAGGAACCAATCCGAGCTCCGCCCCTGTTGCTTACTCTGTCATGAGCCTGTCTTTACCGCCCAATACTGAAGAACTGCAAGAGAAACTGGCAGTTTACCTCGGTGCTGCAGGCGTACAGCTGAGTAATGCACCCAATGCTTATGTGTTACGTGTCCTGGATTACACCCCTCGCCGTCTGGAACTGAACGGTAAACTAGTTGAAACCTTGTTACGTTTAAACGTGACTTTCCGGATTGAAGATGCACAAGGCAATCCGATCACTGAACCACGCACTGTCGTGGCAACACGTACGTATCAATATGATATTGAAACGGTCAACACCGATGACCAGGAACAAAAATATCTGAATCAGGTCATTATTGATGATGTGGCGCAGCAGATCGCGCGTCAGATTTCATCGAACCGCTTACCGTTAGCCAAACAAAATACCTCAGCGCAACCTGCTCAATAAGACCTCTTTATGAAACTTGATTATCTGCAAGCCCTGAAACGTGTCGATGAAGCTCGCGGTGCTTGGGTCTTGCATGGTCAAGAGCCTTTGCTGGAACAGAATTTAATTGATGCCTTTCGGGCCAGCTGGCAAAAGCAGGACATTGAACGTCAACGCTATGACATTAGTTCGGTCGCCGACTGGAAAACCGTCTTTAATGCTTTGAACAGCTTGTCGCTGTTTTCAACCCAGTTGGCGATTGAAGTACATGGCAATATCAAGCCAGATGCAAGTAGTCTTAAACTGCTAAAAAGCTATTTACAACAAGACAGCGATAATTTGCTATTAGTGGTGATGCCCAAGCAAGATGCGAGTAGCCTAAAAACCAGCTTTTTTCAGGTCATTGATGCCAATGGCGTGAATGTTTCGCTGGTGGCCAATTATCCGAAAGACCGGCAGCAGATTCTGGGTATTGAAGCTGAAAAACTCGGCATTCGTTTAGCCAATGATGCCTGGCAATGGCTGGAACAACATCATGAGCACAACCTGCTTGCGGCAAAGAACAGCCTGATGCGGGTCAGCGATACCTTTGCTGAAATCGATGTGATTCAGGTGGAGCATTTATATGCATGTTTACAAGATCAGTCACGTTATAGCACCTATGATTTGAGTGATGCCCTGTTGCAAGGCAATCTCTCGCAATCGGTCAAGATTTTCCAGTATCTGGTCGCTTCAGGTGAGCCGATGAGTCTGATCTTATGGAGCCTGAGCAAAGAGATGCGTCTGTTGATGCAACTGTTTGAACAGCCGCAAAATGCCTTGCAAATCGGAATCTGGAAAACCAAAGTGGGGCTATATCAGCAGGCTTTACGCCGTCTCACTCCACAACGCTTTTTGAGCTGGCCACAACTGTTAATCCGTATTGATGTAGCCATTAAAGGGATGTCCAAAGAGAACCCTGAACATCTCATTTTACAAGCCATTGCTGAAATGTGCGGTCAACGCTTATTTTTAGCGCCAAATGCCTAACTGAAGAAACGTGCAAACCAGCCTTTACCTTTTTTGCTTTCCTGGGCACGTAGATAACTCAACATGTTATCGCGCACTGCATCGACATAGTCTTGGTCATCATGTTGAATATGATTGATCAGCCATTTGGACAATAAGCGATATAAATCATTTTCAATGGATTCTCCCTTCTCGAATTTGAGACGGTAATCATTGAGTCGTTTTACAAATAATTCATGTATACCGCGATGTGAAGGGAGATATTGATAACTGACCTGTTCCAGCAGATTTTCTTCAAAGCTGAAATGGGACTGGGTATAATCAATTAAATCATTCAAAACTTCCTTGATCCGATCACGCTGGCCAGCCCCTCTAATCTCTTCTAATGCGTTAATATAGTCTAAAATTTGACGATGCTGCTTATCAATTACGTCAATTCCGATGTTATAACTTTCATTCCATTCCATCGTTAAACCCTCATCAATCTTGATAGCAAAGTTGTATTATTTCCGCACAATTAAAGTGCGTCTTCTTCTTAAGTGACAAAACCATAATTTTTTTATGGAGTTAAATCTTACAAGTTTTATTTCTTTAAATCCATATATAAAACATGGGTTTTTTAATTTTTTTTTCTGTTTAATTTTCAACTGGTTTTACTATCAGAAATATAAAGATAAGAGTTGGACCGGAAACAGCCATCGAACAAATATCACACCACAAATCCTAGTTATTGTTAGGTTTTATACCTTTATTAGGTCAGATATAATTTTATCTTTGCAGCACTTCATTTGCGGATCTCAGTCAAAAAATACGCTTGGGAACAATGATTATTCTGTTTAATAATCACGTGATGATCTTTTAATTGCGGGCTGATAGTTATGGAAAAGCAAGGCACTGTCTTGCATCTCAAAGACATCATGGATTAATCATTTTAAAATGATTTCTAGATCTCTTGCGAAAGTCGTTATTGCAAGTTCATCCGGTTTACCAGTGCAGCGATTAAGTTAATGCGTAAACCGAATCTTTTCCGTCTATTTCGATAGCGTTCACTTAATATTCTAAATGTTTTCAATTGACTATTAATGTGTTCGATCACAACTCGTATTTTTCCAATCATTTTATTGTACTTTTTCTCAACATCAAATAAGGGTAAATTCTTCTTTTTCTTTATTGGCATCAATAACTTAAAGCCATCTTGCTCTAATCCGTAGTACCCTAAATCGGTCATAACATATTCACAATGTTTGAATTTCTTAACCGTTTTTCTTGCCAATTTAATATCATGCTGACTGCCATTCGATATATCTAGCCCTATGATTTGTTTGCTGTTCGGATGATAGATCACTTGTGCTTTTAGCGTATGTTTCTTCTTTTTACTACTGTAGAACTTACTCTGATTTTTTTTTCGGACGTTCTATTGAACATTCTGTCGCATCAATAATGACCCAGTTAAAGTGTTCCTCTGCTGTGGTAATGCTTCGTTTTGGCAGAGTAAAACGTCTTGATTTCATCAATGCATCTTCAACCTTTTTAATGGTTCGATTCACATTACTTTCAGCGATATGGTAATTTGCTGCTAATTCCAGTTGAGTGCTGTAGTTCCGTAAGTAATTGAGAGTTAATAACAACTGATCCTCTATATCTAAAGTATGAGGACGACCTGATTTCTTTTTGAGTGATTCTGCTTCTTTTAAAACTTCGACCATTTCACTAAAAACTGCTCGAGGTACACCAACCAAGCGCTGGAATTCAGAATCTGAAAAACGATTTAATTTCTGATATTTCATGAAATCTATATTGAGGCAGTTTTTACTTTCGCAAGAGGTCTTCTATTAACGCTATTTTTTAAAATCGAGCCAATAGAAAATAATTCTCATTATAAATTAAAAAAATTCACGATTTATCCCAATTTCGCTTTTATAATCAATCCTTATCTTCGACCGAACTCGTATTCAATATGCCAAAAATAAAACCGACGAAATTGATTATGGCCGCCGTGATTGCCATTGCGCTCATCGCTGCGGGGTGGTACTTCCTCAAACCCAAAGAACAGCCTCCGCAATATATTACGGCTGAAGTCACCCAGGGCGATATCGAAAGCTCTGTACTGGCGACTGGTATTCTGGAAGCGACCAAGATGGTCAGCGTGGGGGCGCAGGTTTCGGGTCAGGTCAGAAAAATGTATGTAGAACTGGGCGATCAGGTCAAGCAAGGTCAGCTGATTGCGCGGATTGACTCCGTTCGTCAGGAAAATGATTTAAAAACCGCTGAAGCCAGCATTAAAAATCAGATGGCACAACTTGCAGTAAGACAGGCGAATTTGGCTAAAGTTGAAGCTGAATACAACCGTCAGAAAGCCATGTATGCACAGGATGCCACTTCTCGCTCAGAGCTGGAATCGGCATTTGCGAACTATAAAACGGCGCAAGCGGATATCACCGCCATCAATGCACAGATTGAACAGTCGCGTTTGACGCTGGCGACTGCCAAAGAAGATCTTGGTTACACCCAGATTGTGGCGCCGATGGATGGCACGATTGTGGCGATTGTGACCGAAGAAGGTCAGACTGTAAACGCCAACCAGAGTGCGCCGACTATTGTGAAACTGGCAAAACTGGACACCATGACCATTAAAGCTGAAATTTCTGAAGCAGATGTCATGAAAGTTGAAGAAGGTCAAACGGTTTATTTCACTACCTTAGGCAATAACGAGAAAAAGATTTACGCCAAACTGCGTCAAGTTGAGCCTGCACCCAATTCAATTAATACCGATAGCAATACATCAAGCTCATCGTCAAGTTCTGCGGTTTATTACAACGCATTGTTCGATGTCCCGAATGAAGATGGAAAATTACGTATTGATATGACGGCGCAAGTTTATATCGTGCTGGATGAAGCCAAAAATGTACTGACCATTCCTGCTGCAGCCATTCAAGGTTCAAACCGTCCGCCACGTGCCAATCGTGGTGAAGCGCGTGGTGAGGGTTCTCGCGGTGAAGGCGGCCCGGCATCACGTTCTGAAGCTGAATCGGCTCAAGGCAACCGCCCTGCCGGCGAACGTCCAGCGCGTCTAAACCTATCTGAAGCAGAACTTGCGCTGATTGAGCAAGGTAAAGCACAGCGTGGCATGGTTCGTGTCTTGCAAGCCGATGGTACTGCAAAACCAACCCCTGTATTAATCGGTTTGAATAACCGCGCGACTGCGCAAGTGCTGAAAGGTTTAAAACGTGGTGATCAGGTGGTGATTGCCGATGGTTCTGATACCTCCAATGATGCAGCAAAACGCGGTGGCAATAGCCGTGGCCCAATGAGAATGTAAGCATGAATTCACAACAACAGCCTCTCCTCGAGGTGAAAAATCTGGTTCGTGAATTCCCTGCGGGTGAAAGCACGGTCCAGATTTTAAAAGGGGTGAATCTGGAGATTTATCCGGGTGAACTGGTAGCGATTGTCGGCCAGTCCGGTTCCGGTAAATCGACTCTGATGAACATTCTGGGTTGTCTGGACAAACCAACTACCGGTAGCTATAAGGTTAAAGGCCGTGAAACCCGCGAACTGGAAGCGGATGAACTGGCGCAATTACGCCGTGAATATTTCGGCTTTATTTTCCAGCGTTATCATTTATTGGGTGATTTAAACGCAGCAGGCAATGTCGAAGTTCCTGCGATTTATGCCGGTGCAGATTCATCTGAACGACATGCGCGAGCCGTCAAGATTCTGACCGATCTGGGTCTGGGTGAAAAAACCCAGAACCGTCCGAGCCAGCTCTCTGGTGGTCAGCAGCAACGTGTTTCGATTGCCCGTGCGTTAATGAATGGCGGTGACGTGATTCTGGCCGATGAACCGACCGGTGCATTGGACAAGAACAGCGGTATTGAAGTGATGCGCATTTTGCGTGAACTGAATGCTAAAGGTCATACCATCATTCTGGTCACGCATGATCATAATGTAGCGAAAAATGCGACGCGGATTATCGAGATCTCGGACGGCAATATTATTTCTGATCAGCCCAATGTTCCTGAAGTCGAAGAGCATCTGGAAAAACAGCCGCTAATCCGCAGTGAACAAAAGAAGATTTCTTCATGGCGTTCTGCAGTTGACCGTCTCGGTGAAGCTTTCCGTATGGCCTTGCTGGCCATGAATGCACATCGCATGCGGACTTTCTTGACCATGCTCGGAATCATTATCGGTATTGCTTCGGTGGTCTCGGTGGTGGCACTCGGTAATGGCTCACAAAAGCAGATTCTGGAAAATATCAGCAGTCTGGGGACCAATACCATTACCGTATTTCAGGGTCGAGGCTTTGGGGATAATTCCAGATCTTCACAGTCCAAAACCCTGATTCCGGCAGATGCCGATGCGCTGGCTGAACAACCGTATGTCGATGGCGTCAGTCCGTCGGTGAATAGCAGTGTCACCGGCCGTTATAAAGAAATCGAAGCTTCAACTAC
Source organism: Acinetobacter sp. AS5 (assembly GCF_048957595.1). Taxonomy (NCBI): domain Bacteria; kingdom Pseudomonadati; phylum Pseudomonadota; class Gammaproteobacteria; order Moraxellales; family Moraxellaceae; genus Acinetobacter; species Acinetobacter sp. AS5. The sequence continues at coordinate 14,079 of NZ_JARDAL010000012.1, forward strand.
GGTCAACGGCGTCAGTGAAGATTTCTTCTATGTGCGTGGCATAACTTTCCAGTCCGGTCAGCCTTTTGACCGCAGTAGCGTCATGCAACAGGCGCAAGATGTCGTCATTGACACCAATACCAAAAACACCTTCTTTAAGGATGGCACCAATCCGGTGGGTCAGGTGATTTTACTGGGGAGCGTACCGAGCCGGATTATCGGGGTGATTGACGCGCAAAAAGGCATGATGGGCAATAATGACAGCCTGAATGTCTATCTGCCGTATTCCACCGTCATGAGCCGTATGCTGGGGCAATCCAATGTGCGTAGCATCATTGTGCGCATTAAGGATGAATACCCAAGTGCGGCGGCTGAAAATGCGATTTTGAATTTGCTGGTACAGCGACATGGCGCGCAGGATGTGTTTACCCAGAATGCCGACAGTATTCGTGAAACTATTCAGCAAACCACAGCGACTATGACTTTGCTGATTTCAGCAATTGCGGTAATTTCACTGGTGGTCGGCGGGATTGGGGTCATGAATATCATGCTGGTGTCCGTGACTGAACGTACTCAGGAAATTGGGGTGCGTATGGCGGTGGGTGCCCGTCAAAGTGATATTCTGCAACAGTTCCTGATTGAAGCGGTTCTGGTCTGTATCTTGGGTGGTATTTTGGGTGTGCTGCTTTCCCTCGGGATTGGCCAGCTAATTACCCATTTTGCCGGCGGTACTTTCCAGATGGCGTATTCAACCACTTCGATTGTAGCTGCCTTTGTCTGCTCAAGCCTGATCGGGATTGTGTTTGGCTTTATCCCGGCACGTAACGCTGCTCGTCTGAATCCAGTCGATGCACTTTCTCGCGAATAAGGAACCTGATATGCAAATGAATTTAACCAAGCTTGCCAGTGCCCTTTTGCTGGGAAGCTCGCTGGTCGGTTGTGCCGCAGTGGTAAAAAAACCGTATGAACAGCCTGCGCTTAATATGCCGGGCAGCTTTCAAAACAATAAGGTGCTTAGTCAGCAGATTCATGCCGATATTCTGGCAGATCAATGGTGGACTTTATTTAAAGATCCGCAATTAAATAATTTGGTGAATGAAGTATTGGCGCAGAATACCGACCTGGCAGTGGCCGGCATCAGTTTACAACAGGCCCGCATTCAAGCCAGACAGGCTCAAAGCCAGCAAGGCGTTCGTGTCGGTGATGCAAGAATTTCAACGGGCCATCGTTTTAGCCTAGATGGTGGTGGCGATTCTTCGACCGGTATTTCTCTGGGTTATCCGGGCTTAAGCTATGAACTGGATCTGTTTGGCAAACTGGCCAATCAAACCGAAGCCGCTCGCTGGGAGGCCTTAGCCTCTGAAGAAGACTTGCAGGCAACTGCTCAGAGCCTGATCGGCACCACAGCGCAACTCTATTGGCAACTGGCTTATCTGAATGAACGTTATAGCGTGGTACAGCAAAATCTGGCGACCGCGCAAAAAACCTATGATCTGGTGCGAGTGCAATATCGTGCCGGCGCAGTATCCGGTCTGGATTTAACCCAGGCGGAACAGGCGATTCAAAGCCAACAGGCAACCTTAAGCCAGATTGAACAACAACGTGTGGAAACACGTACCGGACTCGCGGTATTGCTGCATATGCCGGTACAACAGCTCGCGATTCAAGAGCCAAGTCGTTTACCGAATATTCAATTGCCGAGTATTCAGGCCGACTTACCGGCAAGTTTATTGTCACGTCGTCCTGACCTTCGAGCGACTGAACTGCGCTTGCGTAAGGCACTGGCCAATAAAGATGCCAACAAAGCCAGCTACTATCCATCCATTAGTTTGACCGGTAATCTGACCACCGGTATTGGCAGCAGTACGTCCCTCTCCAATGCACTGAAAAATCCGGTTGCAACTTTAGGTGCTGGCCTGACTTTGCCATTCCTGCAATGGAATGACATGAAACGTGATCTGCAAGTCAATGAGCTGGAATACGAAAAAGCGATTATGCAATATCGCCAGACCATGTATGAGGCCTTTGCCGATGTGGAAAATGCCTTGTCGAATCGTACTGAGCTCACTAAGCAGGTTGCATTACAGCAACGCAATGTTGAGCTGGCAGAAAGAACTGAACGCTTGACTGAAGTGCGTTATCGTAATGGTGCGGTTGCGTTGAAAAACCTGCTGGATGCGCAGGAAACCACGCGCAATGCACGGCTGTCTTTGGTGCAAACCCGACAGAATCAATACAATGCCTATGTGACTTTGATGCAGGCATTGGGTGGTAGCCCGATTAAACAATTGCCTTAACAAAGCTTGATTCATAAAAAACCGCTGTCAGACAGCGGTTTTTTAGTTCATATGATTTGAGTCAGTTTATTTCATTTGCAAATACGCATTCACATTTTTCAATAATTCAGTGGATCGCTCATGTCCGAGCAAACTGCCTTTTTCCAGCCAGTCCCGTGCGATTCCGATATCACGCTCCACCCCAATGCCCTTGGTATATAAACGTCCAAGATGGCTATAAGCATCCGCATTTACCTGCGCTGCTGCCTGCTGATAATACTGCACAGCTTGCTCAATATTGCTCTCAACACCTTGCCCCTGTTCATACGCTTCGCCCAGAGCATTCAGTGCCACACCATTCTGCTGAGCGGCTGCTTTTTGCAGATAGCTCAAGCCTAAGGCAATATCCTGCGCAATCTGTTGACCTTTCAGATATTTTAAGCCCAATTCCGCTTGTGCTTGGGCATGACCCAATTGCGCAGCCTGATGCAGATAGCGATTGGCCAGCTCTGCATTATTGATAAACACAGGATAAATGCCTGACAGAGCTTGGTACAGAAACCATGCCGCCTCTTTCGAACCTTTCGCAACCGCCTGATTCAGGTACTGGACAGCTTTATTACGTGTCGGCAATGGATATTCAGCCAGACTATAAAATCGGCCGACGCTATAAATTAAATCCGCTTCAGATTGAGCTTCAATCTGCCAATAGTGCTGTGCCGCGTTCTGGATCATTTGTGTGGCTTTACCCGTATCTTTCGCCGTACCAATAGCATTTAAATAACACAGCGCTAGCCCCATCTGTGCAGACACATCGTCAGGACTAAGCTGATAGGCAGCCTGATATAACTCAAATGCTTTTTGCGGTTCGTTGGCCACCAGGTGCTGCTCAAAATACAGCGCAGCAATCATGCATAATGCAGGCGCATGCTGACTGTTGGCCGCTTCCGACCAGTAACGAAATGCCATGGTTTCATTTTTATCAACATACCAACCATGAAAATAAGCCAGTCCGATTAAAGTCTTGGCTTGTGCATCGGCGTGTTCTTTGGACTGCTGCAATAAATGCTGGAATACACGCTGACGCTGGTCGGTATCAATACGGCCTTGTAACACACCGGCATAATAATCATACAGACCTTTTTGGTCACCGAGACTGATACAGCGTTTAATAAATTGCAGGGCTTGGGTCGGGTCTTGCGGTAGAATCTGACCATGCGCATAATCATCAGCGAGCTGCTGATTGGCAGCCAAATGATCTTGTTGTGCTGCCAGAAACAGATAATGAATTCCTTGCACTAAATCTTGGGTCACTGAATCTGCCAGATAATACTGGGCCAGCTGATACTGCGAATTGGCATGACCCTGCCCTGCATTTTGGATTAATAATGCCAGACGCTGTTTTTCTGCAGCAATCTCGTTTTGAGGATGGTCTTCGGTAGAAGAAAGTTCAGTGACGCGGTACTGGGCATCCAAATTGCCACGTGCTACCGCATGTCGGTACCAGTACAAGGCTTTTTCCGGGTCAGCCTGTTGATACACCTCCCCTTCATGAATCTGCCCCAAATGATAGGCTGCTTCATCACTGCCCAAACGAAAAGCCTTGTCTAGATAACTAATCGCCTTTTCAGTATTTTGCTCATGTCCCAGACCTTGCAGATGCATCAGACCCATGCCTACATAGGCTTGTGGGATTTCCTGTTGCTGGGCCAGTCCCTGATAAATCTGATAGGCACGTTCATAATTCGGATGTTCCTGATCTGAACTCAAACGTGCTGCATGTTTCAGTTGAGCATCAATCTGCTCAATCCATAAATCATGTTGTACAGCCTTCGCCTGATCACGTTTCACCGGATCCGGACGTTTCCACATCCAGATCGCCAACGCCCCTATCCCCAAAATCAGTACCAGCAAGAACCACATAGCTGCTCCAAAACATTATTTTTGTTCTGCAAATGAATCCTTTCATTCTAAACGCGAGTTTAAAAAAAGCACATAGATTGTGATTTTTATTTTTAAATCAGGCTTTTGCTCTTTTACTATCGAGCTTTTTCAAGCCTTCTGCTACAGCGACCATGGCAAAGCTCGAAGTCACCACCACAGCCGACCCATACCCCCCACAGCGCAAACCGGCACTGGCGCAGACATCGGCACTCGAAAACGGATTATCAATGGAATAGACACAGGTAATGCCAAATTTTTCTTTAGGCTTTTTGCAGATGCCTTTGCCGCGTAATTGGGCACGCAATTTGGCTAGCATCGGGTCCTGTTCGGTTTTAGATAAATCGGCGACCCGAATTTTCAGCGGATCCAGTTTACCGCCTGCCCCGCCAGATACAATCAACGGAATCTTGTTAAAACGGCAATGTAATATCAGGGCAAATTTGGCTTTTACATCATCGATGCAATCTAAAATCAGATCCGGTGTCGGAGCTAAAATTTCTTTGATATTTTCAGGCGTCAGATAATCATCGATCAGATTAATTTTAATGCGTGGATTAATTGCACGGCAACGTTCGGCCATAACTTCAATTTTTTCATGACCCAGTGTGGTACTCATGGCAGGTAACTGACGGTTAATATTAGAAGCCGCCACCACATCCATATCGACCAAGGTCAGCTCGCCCACACCGCTACGTGCCAGTGCTTCTACCGCCCATGAACCGACACCGCCGATACCGATCACCATCACATGACTTTTTTCATAATGGTTAAAGCTGTCTTCTCCATAAATTTTGGCAACACCAGCAAAACGGCGGTCATATTCATCATCTTGAAGCAGGTCGGTCATAGGTCATCTATAGCAATAAAAATACCGGATCATTTTAGCAAAATCCGCTTTTCTTTACCGCCACTAAATTTTTGATCGATTTAAATGACATTCAGATCAGATGAGAGCGACAGCTCACTCGTAATTGATTAAAATATCAACAAATTAATTCTATGTCATTTGGCTAAAAGGAGTGGAATGTCATGCTATTTAACACCCTTTTGGGTTTGAACATTGTTTGTATCGGGCTTTATTGTTATGTTCTGATCAACCAAAAGAACAAAAATTATTATCTCAGCATTCTCATTCGTTTAATGACTTTAGGATTATTTGGCTTGGTCATCTTCGATCGTTATGAAACACAGAATCATCTGATCGTGTTATTGCTCTTGTGGGTAGGCTTTGAAAGCATGCAGCAGTTTTACACTAGAAAAAAATCCAGTTCAGTAAAATAAAAAAAGAGGCTTACGCCTCTTTTCAATTCATCGGAATTTAGTCTTTATTCATGATAAAGAAATATTGACGATAATATTTCAGTTCCGCAATCGAATCGCGAATATCGTCCATCGCCAGATGTGAAGCATTTTTCTTGAGACCACTCATGATTTCTGGGCGCCAGCGTTTGGCCAGCTCTTTCACTGAAGAGACATCCAGATTACGGTAATGGAAATACTGTTCCAGTTCAGGCATCAAGCGGTGCAGGAAGCGACGATCCTGACAGATCGAGTTACCACACATCGGTGATGATTTTGGATTCACCCATTTTTTCAGGAATTCAATAGTTTGCTGCTCGGCATCCTGAGCGGTCAGTTTACTGCGACGTACACGTTCAATCAGACCAGATTGGCCATGCTGGCGAGTGTTCCACTCATCCATGGCATTTAACAGACGTGCAGGCTGATGTACCGCAAGCACAGGACCTTCTGCCAAAATATTCAAATTGTCATCGGTTACAATTGTTGCAATTTCAATAATTTGATCATTGTCTGTGTCTAGACCTGTCATTTCAAGGTCAATCCAAATCAGGCGGGTATCAGCGGTGCTGCTCATAAACGTGCAATCTTATTGGGTTTAAAAACAACTATAGTAGCAAATTAATTACATCTTGGGTGTCATTCGGGGGCTGCTTCATGCTATTTTTGCCATCTGATTTACCCGGTTTTTTTAGGATATGAATGGCCTTAATACGTAAGCGTCGTCTGACAGAGCAACAACAGCGTCGCATTCAGAAACAACAGAAAACACGTCAAGAAGATCTCGATACCTCCAGTGATCTTGAAGGCTTAGTGGTGCAACATTATGGCCGCCAACTTGAAGTGCAAGCTTTGTCTCACCCTGACATTCACCCTGAAAAACCTGTGGTCGCTGATGGTGAGCCTGAACCTTTCTGGAAAGAGATTGAACTGGACAGCGTCTGGCGCTGTCATACCCGGACCAATCTGGATTTATTGGTGACGGGTGACCGGGTCAAATGGCAAGCCGATCCGAATACCGGTCTAGGGATTATCACCGCGATTCATCCCCGCAAATCGTTATTGACCCGTCCTGACCGCTATCACAAGGTTAAACCGGTCGCTGCCAACATTTCACTGATTGTGATCGTGTTTGCACCATTGCCTGAGCCAGCGCCGGGTCTGATCGACCGTTATCTGGTGGCCTGTGCCGATGCTGATATTCCTGCACTGCTGGTGATGAATAAAGCCGATTTGTTAAAAGAAAATGATCCGATTCTGTATCTGTTACAAGAATATCAGGACCTTGGTTATGAAGTGATGCAAACTCAATCCGATGGCGACCTGACCGCACTGTCCAATCGTCTAGAAAATGAAACGGTGGCTTTCGTCGGTCAATCTGGTGTGGGTAAAAGCACGCTGATTAATGCGATCGTGCCGGATGCCGCACAGAAAACCAATATCATTTCCGAGAACTCGGCACTCGGTCAACACACCACGACGTCAACGCGCTTGATCGGTTTTGGTGAAGGTGCGGCCCTGATTGACTCTCCGGGAATTCGTGAATTTGGCCTGTGGCATCTGACTTTAGATAAGGTACAAAGCGGCTTTCCTGAAATTGAAAATCTGCTCGGCCATTGTCAGTTCCGTAACTGTACCCATAAGCATGAAAAACAATGTGCTTTGCGTCAGGCTGCGGCCGAAGGTGAAATTTTGCCGCGCCGACTGGACAGCTATTTACGTTTAATCGACGAAATCACTGAAGCACAGCAAAAAAATTAATTTTCTTAACCCTTGGCCCTTGAAGCGGTGATTTTGATCACCATATTTATGAGCTATACTCTTGGCAATTTTAAAATTGTAATTAGGTGAATTGTGGAACGTTGGTTCGAGTTTATGGGGAATCACCCCTTCTTATTTGGAACACTCGCGGTATTAGTGGTTTTGTTCTTCATTATCGAAGGTCAACGTAACGGTCGTAAAATTTCTCCGCAATCGCTGGGAATTTTAGTCAAAGCAAAAAATGCTATGCTGATTGATTTACGCGATGCCAAAGACTTCCGTGAAGGTCATATCAGCGGCAGCCGTAATATTCCATATAGCCAGATTACAAAACATGTTGAAGAGCTGAAAGCATCTGATCGCCCTTTGGTGTTCATTTGTAACCTTGGACAGGTGGCTGGTACTGCATTACAGCAGGTTGGTCATGCCGATGCCTACCGTCTTGATGGCGGCGTCAGCAACTGGAAAGCTCAAGGTTTACCTTTGGTGAAAAGCAAATAATCCACGAACAGGAGATTGATCATGGCTGAAGTTACTATTTACTCGACGACAGTGTGTCCTTATTGCGTGCGTGCAAAACAGCTACTGGAACGTAAGGGTGTGGCATATAAAGAGATTAACTTGTCTCAAGAAGCGCCTGAAGTACGTCTTGAATTGATGCAGCGTACCAATCACCGTACCGTGCCACAAATTTTTATTGATGATCAGTTCATCGGCGGTTTTGACCAGCTTTATGCTTTAGAGCGTGAAGGCAAACTTGATGAATTGCTGGCTTAACCTTACTAAAATTATCACTTCATATTAAGGATCAAAAAATGAGTGAAGAACAACAAGCTCAACCACAATTGGCATTAGAGCGTATTTATACCAAAGATATTTCTTTTGAAGTTCCTGGGGCGCAAGTTTTTACCAAGCAATGGCAACCTGAGTTAAACATCAACCTTTCTTCTTCTGCAGAAAAAATTGATGAAACTCATTTTGAAGTAGCTTTGAAAGTCGTGGTTCAAGCGACCAACGAAGGTGATACCGCGTTTATCGTTGATGTCACTCAAGCTGGTATTTTCCTGGTGGATGGCGTTGAAGAAGAGCGTCTTCCATACATCCTAGGCGCATACTGCCCGAACATCCTGTTCCCGTTCCTACGTGAAGCAGTGAATGATATGGTGACTAAAGGTAGCTTCCCACAGTTGCTATTGACTCCAATCAACTTTGATGCTGAATTTGAAGCCAATATGCAACGTGCCCAAGCCGCTGCTGTGGATGGTCAAGCTTAACCGTTGTCCTTTAAATCTCAAAGAGACCGCTTATGCGGTCTTTTTTATTGGCTTGAGTGGCCTCCCCCCTTTATCAAAGGGGGAATGAGGGGGATTTTAATCATTTCCTCACTCAGAGGAAGAAGTCATTCCCCTCTCTCTAACTCTCTCCCTGAGGGAGAGAGAACTTATAGGATTTATTCCGCATCCGCCATCAAATCAGCGCTCATACCTACCGTATTGAAACCGGCATCGACATACAGGATTTCACCGGTAATTCCGTTAGCCCATGGCGAGCACAGGAATAATGCGGCATTACCGACATCTTCAATCGTCACATTACGTTTCAGTGGAGCAACTTTCTCATTCAGGTCAAGCATTTTACGGAATGATTTAATACCGGAAGCTGCCAAAGTACGGATTGGACCCGCAGAGATCGCGTTCACACGAATACCTTCCTGCCCCAGGCTAGACGCCAAATAACGTACGCCAGCTTCTAAAGAGGCTTTGGCCATACCCATCACGTTATAGTTTGGCATTACACGCTCAGAACCTTGATAGGTCAATGTCAGCAAACAACCTTGACGGACTTGTAGCAAAGGTTTTGCCGCACGTGCCATTGCGATAAAGCTATAAGCACTGATGTCATGTGCAATATTAAAGCCTTCACGATCCGTGATCTCGGTGAAGTCACCGTCCAGCGTATGTGCCGGTGCAAAACCGATAGAATGCACCACACCGTCCAGACCATCCCAGTGTTTGGCCAATTCAGCAAATGCCTGGTCAATTTCAGCATCTACTGCCACATCACAAGGAAAAACCAGTTTCGAACCAAACTGTTCAGCAAAGTCATCTACCCGCTTTTTCAGCTTTTCATTTGGATAAGTAAAAGCCAATTCAGCACCTTCACGATGCAATGCCTGAGCAATACCAAAAGCAATCGATAATTTACTCGCAATGCCCGCGATCAAGAAGCGCTTACCCGCCAAAAGTCCTTGTGCCATGTGAATCTCACCTAAAAGAATGTATATAGCATGATGCCAAGTCTGGAGCGTTTTAGAAATTGCATAATGCACCTTTTTTTCTTTTTATGATGAACTGGGAATTTAAGACTGAGTTAAGAGCGTTCAATTAAATGGTCAAATGCAGGGCCTGATGAGTATTTTGCCAGAGCTGTTCAGCCAGTTCATCTTTGTGCATATGTAGACTCTTTGCCAGTCCTTGCAGCACATAAGGTAAATTTGCAGGTGTATTTCGGGTACGTTGCTCGGTCGAGCTTTGACAACAGAGTGGCGTCATATCCGGACAGTCAGTTTCCAATACCAGATGTTCCGGTCCGACATACTGCGCCACTTGATGAAGTTTTTTGGCATTTGGATTGGTGATTTGCCCGGTGATGCCCAGTTTGAATCCCATTTTGATAAAGGCTTTGGCCTCTTCGATACCGCCACCAAAGGCATGCGCAATGCCGCCCTGTTTAAATCGATGCTGTTTTAAAATCTGTAAAACCTCCGCATGTGATTTACGGATATGCAGCAAAACCGGCTTATCGAATTGCTGTGCCAGTTCCAGCTGTGCAGCAAAAAAATCTTTTTGCTTCTGGAAAATTTCAGCCTGTTTGTGCTGTTTTAAAAAGGTATCCAGACCGATTTCGCCAATGGCAATACAATGCTCATTTTTAAGCAGCTGTTCCAGCTCCTGTAAATGATCAGTCTGATGCTGTTCAATATAAAATGGATGCAAGCCCGGGGCTAAATGACTTTGTGGTGCATTTCCCAGATCATTGATGAAGTGATGGGTCCTTAACAAATCTTGAAAACGGTTTTGCAAAAAACCAATTAAAAGCAGATGCTCGACACCTGCCGCTTTGGCCGCATACGCCAACTGTTCCCGATCAGGATCAAAATCGGGAACATCAAAATGGGTATGCGTATCAAACAGTTTTAAGGTCATTTGGCTTTTGCAGCAGATGCTGGCTGTGCCTCAGAGGCAGCTTTTTCAGTTTTAGGCAGATATTCAGGTTTCAGTACACCTTGTAGCTGCTCATAAGGAATCATTAAACGTGGCAAGCCAACCACATATGGCCCAATTTCATATTCGGCATATTGCAAGACCAGACCTTGTTGAGCCAGATAGAAATTATCGGTGAGTTTGAACTTCCAGGCCTGTTCATATTCTGCCACATCTTTGGCCAGCTTGGATTCTACCACCCAGTTTTTAAACGCATCATAAGCACGCGCTTCCAGTTGGGCTTTCTGTTTGGCCGCAATAATGTCATCCAGCTTAACCAGTTTTTTCTGCTCCAGATCAAAATTATAATAAGTCTGTGCAGATGCGCCGTGTGCGCCGCCCAGATAATAACTGCTGTTCAGAACTACGGTCGCCAACGGATCACCTGAAGTCAGAATCTTGGGCTTAATCATCAGGCTAATACTATGACTGGCACTCAGGGCCTTGAGTTCCTTATCCAGATTCAAGAAAGTCTGCATATAGGGCTGGGTTTGCTGTTCAAGCTGCTGTTTCGGTGTGGTCACTGTGGCCAAAGCCGCTTTGGGTTCAGAGGCGGCAACGTCTGCTTCGCTGGCAGCGCTCACTTTTGCCGGTTCAATTGCATCAACAGACAGGATATTTTTCAACTGTTGCAGAATCTGCTGGTCGATCCATTCATCAATAAAGCTCTGATTACTGTTCAGACGTTCGATCGAGATTTCCGGACAGCTTTTGTCTTCACATTCTGGCATCGCCAGCTTGAGCTTTTCAGTATCGCCGTTGAGTTTAAGTGCTTCAGCTTCGGCTTGTACCACTTCGGAAGTACTTGATTCTTCCGGCTCATTACTCTTTGGCTGACAGGCACTCAGCAAGATCGCTGACGCCAGTATGGATAGACAAAAGATATTCTTGTATTTTGGCATTCATTCACCTTTTTGGAACCTGTAATCTTGCAGGATCATGAGCTTTAAAACATATGCTGATAGATATCAGCTTTCAAGACCTGTTGTGTTTGTTGTTTTGTTAAATAAATATCCAGTTGTTTGGCGTCTTTGCTAATTTCATGGCTGCGAAAATGCAGACCAATACCTTCCTGATCAAAAAACCAGTCAGCTTGTCCCCAATACAGTTTTTTCGGCGCTTTCTGCTGCACTTGCTGATCATTTTCTTTGAGCCATGTCTCATAGGCTTGCTGAATAATCTGATCCATTAATAACTGTTGCTTAGGATCGATAATATCCAGTGGGGTCAGCATTTTCTGCTGGTGGCGATCAGCCACAAAAAAATAATAGCGCTCATGCACGCTGACATTTTCCTGTTTAGTATCGACCCCGATCTGCAGCAATACATATTGATTGCGCTGATAGGGAAGGCGGGTATACAACGACAACTCATAAGCCTGGTTCAAATCAAGCTGAGCCTGCCAGGCATCCGATTTTTTCACATAGGCATTAATGGCCTGCTGTAAATTCATGTCCTGTTTCAAGCCGATTTGATCCTGGATCACTTTGGCCTGCTGCTTTTCAATCCATTGGTTCATCCATGGATCAACCGTATGCAAGGTCTGAATATCCAGATTGATACAGTTTTTATTTTCACAAAATGGCAAGGCAATCTTGGCCGGCTGCTCTTGAATATTCAGATAAGGTAAAACATCTGTGGTCTGCTGAGCTGCGGTCATTTTCTCATTTTGCGGAGTATTAACAGGCTCTTTTTCGCTTTGATCACAGCCACTCAGGACAAGACTTAAACCAATCACAGAACCGAGGACGACTTCCTTGCTGAGCTTCATTCTCTTTGCTATATCTATCGAGTTATTAATTGCTTAAATGTAGCATAAAATAAAACAGCTTCCGGAGAAGCTGTTTGATATTTTTAAACTTTAGCTGCGGAACGTTAAAGTTTAGTGTTCACGCGTATTGTGGAACACGATGTCCGGATAACGTTCTTGCATCAGCTGCAAATTCACGCGGCTTGGTGCAAGATATGTCAAATGACCACCACCATCGACAGACAACTGGTCATGAGCTTTTTTCTTGAATTCGTTGAATTTCTTCTCGTCATCACAAGACACCCAACGTACTGTGTTGATGCTGACCGGTTCGTAAACACAGTCGACCTTGTATTCTTCTTTCAGACGGTAAGCCACTACTTCAAACTGTAGCACACCTACAGCACCTACGATCAGATCATTGTTATTCTGCGGCATGAATACCTGGGTTGCCCCTTCTTCTGAAAGCTCTTTCAGACCTTTTTGCAGCTGCTTGGATTTTAGCGGATCTTTCAAGCGGACACGACGGAACATTTCAGGCGCAAAGTGCGGAATACCGGTAAACTGAAGTTTCTCACCCGAGGTAAATGTATCACCAATCTGGATGGTGCCATGGTTATGCAGACCAATAATATCACCCGGCCAAGCTTCTTCCAGATGCTGACGATCACCGGCCAAGAAAGTTAAGGCATCGCTGATGCGCACATCTTTATCCAAACGTACATGCTTCATCTTCAAGCCTTTTTCATACTTGCCTGAACAGATCCGCATGAAGGCAATACGGTCACGGTGTTTCGGATCCATATTGGCCTGAATCTTGAAGACAAAACCGGTAAAACCTTCTTCATCCGCTTCTACAACACGATCTTGGGTCGGATGGGCTTTAGGAGATGGTGCATATTGACTGAAGGCATCCAGAACATGGTCGACACCAAAGTTACCCAAGGCTGTACCGAACAACACAGGCGTTTGACGACCGGCCAGGAATTCTTCACGATCTAAAGGCTCATTGGCCATTTGTACCAGTTCCAGCGATTCTTCAAATGCCGCCCAAGCCAGTTCACCCACTTTCTCACGAAGATCAGGATAGTCATAACCATCTCGCACTTCGATCTCGGTAATGACTGAACCGAAACCGGCTTTATACACGTAGAATTTTTCTTCGATTAAATTGAATACACCGGCAAAATCACGGCCAGTACCGAGCGGCCAGGTGATCGGAACACATTTAATTTTCAGAACGTTTTCGATTTCATCCAGAAGCTCAAGCGGTTCACGGATTTCACGGTCCATTTTGTTGACGAATGAGATGATCGGGGTATCGCGCATACGACACACTTCCATCAATTTAATGGTTCGGTCTTCGACACCTTTTGCACCATCAATCACCATCAGCGCCGAGTCTACCGCGGTTAGGGTACGGTAGGTATCTTCCGAGAAGTCTTCATGTCCTGGGGTGTCCAGAAGATTGATCATCTTGTCTTTAAAAGGAAATTGCATCACCGAGGTGGTAATCGAGATACCACGCTCTTTTTCCATTTCCATCCAGTCCGATGTTGCGGCCCGGTCAGATTTACGGCTTTTTACCATCCCGGCCACCTGAATAGCCTGACCCCATAACAGCAATTTTTCTGTCATGGTGGTTTTACCGGCATCGGGGTGGGAAATAATAGCGAACGTACGTCGCTGGGCGACTTGTGCCGCCAGTTCTTGCTTAAAGCTCATGAAATATACCTACTGCTCAATGCACAGCATTCGAGATCAAATTCGATCAATATGAAAAAAATTGGCGATATTGTAGCAGAGTTTCAGGGTGGAGTTCCGTGAGCCATGTTGTCTATCTATCCTGACGCTCAATGAATTAGAGCGCTATTCATGGAATTGTAAGTTTTCTAGTCGTTGTTCATCTCCCGGCAAGCCCAGCAAAAAGCCTTGTAACTGTTCACAACCGAGCCGGGTTAAAATTTCTGCTTGCGCTTCTGTTTCAACACCTTCGGCGGTCACCACCAAGCCCAGTTTTATGGCCAGCTGAATAATGCTTTCCAGAATCATTTCTTCTGTGGAGCCGACTGCCAGATTTTTGATAAACTCACGGTCAATTTTTAACTCATCTACGGCGAAATTCTTTAAATAGAGAAAACTGGAATGCCCTGTACCAAAATCATCAATGGCTAGACGGATGCCCATTTGTCTTAAGCGCTTAAAGCTGCGCATACTCACATCAATATGATGCATGGCAGTCGATTCAGTAATCTCGATCATTAAATGCTGAGGACTGATTTTATATTGTGCAAATAACTTTTCTAAAGTACTAAACAGATGCTTATGTTCAAATTGTACCGCAGACAAATTGACCGCGATAGGGAAAAATTCAGTATGTGTCCGTTGCCATTTTTGAATCTGCTGACAAGCCAGTTCCAATGCCCAATAGCCCATTTGAATAATCAATCCAGTTTTTTCAGCCGCATTGATAAACAGATTCGGGCCGAGCAAACCAAACTGGGGATGGTTCCAGCGAATTAATGCCTCTACCCCACACAAGCTACGATCCTTGGTCCGAAACTTGGGCTGATAAAACAGCACAAACTGCTGCTCTTCCACGGCTTTATATAGGTCATTAATCAGGGTGCTTTGGCTTTTGCTTTCATCCTGGTCGGTAGAATAATTAAAGACTGAATAGGTATTGCGTCCCTGATACTTGGAACTCAGCATCGCGGCATCAGCATTGACCAGCAGATCCTGTAAATTTTTGCCGTGCTCCGGATACATGGCAATACCAATACTGCCCGAGATATGAATACTCTTGCCTTCAATCAGGAAACTTTCCTGAATCAGTTCAAGAATCTGTTCTGACATTTTTGCAGCTTTGGCGACTGAAGTATTTTCCAGTACCAGCAGAAATTCATCCCCACCGATTCTGAGCAGCTTGGAATGATGGCCTAATAACAGATGAATCCGCGTGGTCAATTGAATCAGCAACTGATCGCCGACCAGATGGCCAAACACATCATTGACTGCCTTAAAACGATCCAGATCGATATATAAAAAAGCAATTTCATGCTGCTGTTCGGACTGACCTGAAAACAGCAGATTTGCATATTCAGCCAGATACAAACGGTTAGGTAATTTGGTCAGATTGTCCTGAATGGTCTGATTTTCAATTTGTTGATTGGCCCATGCAAGCTGACGGTTGCGTAATCCCACACGCAGTTCGGACACGATGATACAAATCAGCGTTACCAGCAGCAATCCACTCATCAGTATCATGGCCAGAAATAGCTGATCATGTGCCTGAACTAATTCCGGTGACTGTTGCATATGGGCGGCAGTAAAATTGAATGACATCATGCTAATAGAGTGCATGCCAAAGATGCTGAGTGCGATCACACCTAATACGAGAACTGACCGGAAAAATGACCAGGTACTTCTGGTACTTAACCAGAGGATAAACATAGATGCAATGCATATCACCAGAACAGACAGGAGCATCAGGCCCAAATCCATCTCATATTTATTCAGCACAAAACTTGCTGTCAGCCCAATAAAATGGATCAACCATATGAATAGGCCCAATAGCATGGTGGTTAGCATTAAATTGAAGGTTTTAAAGTTTAGCTGTAAAGCGCCTGAAGCAAATTTTTTAATCCGTGCGATGAGATAGCAAGCAACCAATGCAGAAAGAATGGACCCGATGAACAGACCAATATCATGCTGAATATCAATCATAAAAAATGTTCCCCATCGGTGATCATTTTTATTATTCTCTGCACTGATATTTCCATTTTCACCCGATCAAATTTGAACTCAGTAAAATCTCAAGACTGACTATCCATGCAAGCCAATTGGTCTGCAACAACATCAGTCTTAACTAAAATTTAGAATTTATATTTCTTTCTTTTGAAGTTGAGAATTGCCCCAAAAATAAAACTCAACAGAAAAATAAAATACAACTTATATATTAGAAGTGTTTCAAATTTAAGCAAATATTTAGCTTCATTTTTTTAGCTCATTTATTCGATCACCATCACAATTTTTTTCTTTTTATTTAGACAGATGGCACTTCATAGCAAAATTTTATTTGGATTTTTGTGCAGATTTACAAAATAAAAAAATAGCCTGTCGAAACAGGCTATTTTTATCAACGATCAATGAGGCTAAAACTTAGGGTTTTGCCTGTAATTTGGCATAGTCCAGTAACACATTTGCCGCTTCAATCACAAACGCTTCTTCTTCAGGCAGAGCCGGACGTTCTTTGGCCTTCATCTTGGCACGTGTTTCAATCAAGGCATCCAGCGAAGCCTGATAACTTTCCCAGTTTGGATAAGGTTTCAGACCTGTTGCAGCACGACGAGTATTTTCTGCGTCCAGCGTTTTTTGCTCCATGGCAATCAACTCAGCTTTACGCTGTTGTAAGTCCAGTACCTGACGTTTCTCTTCTTCGGCTTTCTTCATCACGGCTTTACGCTGTTCTAAATACTTGAACTGAGAATCCAGTGTGACCCTTTGCTGAGAAAGTTTAGCCAATTCAGGAACGTATTTCTGTACTGCACCTTCACGTTTAAATGGTGCCGTTGGAATGGTATCCCACTGCAAGGCATTTTTAGCCTTACGCTCACCAAACTCTTCGTTATAAATATCGACCAGTTTAATGTCCGGAACGACCCCTTTATTCTGGGTGCTGCCACCGGTCACACGGTAGAATTTACGCTGCGTCAATGTCGCCTGGCCATGCGCCAGACTGTCCAGTTGTACCTGTGCTGTACCTTTACCGGTGGTGGTACTACCAATCACAATCCCGCGCTCATAATCCTGAATCGCAGCAGAGTAAATTTCACTGGCCGATGCAGAGGCCAGATTCACCATCACTGCCAGTGGACCTGCATAAGTTTGTGCACCGCCATCATCATCTTCAAAGACGCTGACATTGCCATTGCCATCACGGATCTGCACCACTGGGCCAGACTTGATCACCTGCCCCAACATACGTGCCACTTCTTCCAGTGAACCACCTGGGTTATTCCGTAAATCGACAATAATCCCGGCAACATTCTTCGCCGCGAGTTCTTTCAAGGCTTTGTTGGTATCTTCAGATACCGAGCGATAATCCGTACCGGCACGGCGTGCACGATAGTTCAGATAGAACGACGGAATTTCGATCACACCATATTGATATTTTTTACCATCACGTTGAATGTCGACTACACGTGTACGTACACCAGCATCTTCTTCCTGAATCACGTCACGGGTAATAGTCACATTACGTGCCTGCCCCATGGCAGCACCCGCACCGAGTAAGCGTAAAGTGACTTTCGTGCCACGTTTACCACGAATCAGACCGACAATTTCATTACTTGGCCAGCCAATGACATCAACCATTTGCTCGCCGTCTTGCGCTACACCAATGATACGGTCACCGGATTTCACCTGACCGGATTTGCTGGCCGGACCACCTTCAACGATGGTTTCAATTTTGGTGTAATCTTCATTGCCACGTTCCGGGCGAATCGATACCCCGACGCCTTCCAGCTGTAAAGTGGTCTGACGATTCAGCTCCATCGCATCCACAGGCGGGAAGTAATTACTGTGCGGATCATAAGTCAGCATCATCGCGTTCAGTGTCTTGTCGAGCACATCATCACTTTTGACGCGGCTAAGACGTTCCAGCTGACGGGTATAACGCTTGGTTAAGGTTTGCGCAGGCGTCAGATCTTCAGGACCCGTGAGGTCTTGTCCATTGGCCAATTCCGGATTGGCTTTCAGAGCTTTCTGCTTGGCCAATTCCTCTTCTTTACTGATGGTCAGATTGATCAGCTGAGACACCAGCATTTTTGACCAGTGCGCACGCTGTTCAGCCTCAGTTTTAAAGAACGGCGCTTTTTCACGATCCGTTTCGATATAAACATTCGGCTGATTCAGATTTTGCGGTTTTTTCAGCTCATTCAACATATAAGTGTAGAACTGGTGCAAGCGTTGTTGATATTGCGCATGCATTTCATAAGGACCAGACAAATTGCCGGCTTTCAGATTGGCACCAAAATTGGCACCATAGCGTTTCTTATAGTTTTCAACTTCTGGAGCCAGAAACAGACTGTGCTCCGGATCAAGACTATCAATATAGAAATCAAAAATACGCTGCGAAGTCTGGGCATCCAGACGCATATTTAAATAGTGCTGACGGTCAACCAGGGTTGCCAGCTGACGTGACACCAGCGCCTGCTCTTGAGATGGCTGAATTGCTTTACTGACCACTTCATTACTATTGGCCGCAATCGCATCATTCACTACATGGGTAAAAAAGAATCCACCTGTCGCAATCGCAACTGCGCAAGCTATAGTTTGAAATTTCATAAATAATTCGTACTTCCTTGGCCTAAAGACCAATGTGACCGTGTTGCTTTTCGACCAGAATTTAACGTATTCAGCATCTTAAACAACTTAATATGTTTATGTCGTGTAGTTTTATCATATTCTGTGCTGACAAAGTGTAGCAAATCATTGCAGAATTCAGGTATTGTTTTCTCCGAAAAACTCTAAAACGGATTCCGCATATGATTGGCGCATTGATGCTCGACATCGCAGGCACAACCCTCACTCAAGAAGATATTGAACTATTAAGTGCGCCGCAAGTCGGTGGAGTGATTTTATTTGGTCGCAATATCGAATCTCCGGCGCAAGTCCGTGCTTTGACCGATCATATGCGTCAGGTGCGTCCTGATATTTTAATTGCGGTCGATCAGGAAGGCGGTCGTGTACAGCGCTTAAGACAAGGCTTTACCCTGCTGCCTGCAATGGGAAAATTTGGCGAACTTTATACGAGCGATCCACAGTGCGCTCTGGAACTGGCTGAAAAATGTGGCTGGTTGATGGCAACTGAAGTACTGGCTGTCGGCATTGATTTCAGCTTTGCACCGGTACTGGACTTGAATGACATCAGTGATGTGATTGGTGATCGTAGCTTTGCCCAAAATATTCAGGACATTATTCCACTCGCCAGCGCATTTCTAAAAGGTATGAAACGTGCCGGTATGGCTTCAACCGGGAAACATTTCCCCGGGCATGGTTCGGTCAAAGCGGACTCGCATGTTGCTGCAGCAATTGATACGCGCTCCTATGCAGAAATCCAGCAAAAAGATATGCAAACCTTTATCCAACTGCAACCACAACTGGATGCGTTGATGCCGGCTCATGTCATCTATAGCCAGGTTGATCCCAATCCGGCAGGCTTCTCTGAATTCTGGATTCAGAAAGTTTTACGTCAGGAGCTTGGTTTTGACGGTGTCCTGTTCTCGGATGATTTAAGCATGCAGGCCGCATGTGTCGCAGGCGGTGCCGATGCCCGAATTCAGGCCGCACTCAAAGCTGGTTGTGATATGGGTCTGGTCTGCAATGATCGTGCAGCACAATGTATTGCACTGGAAGGGATTGTTGATTTGCCCCTCCCGAACCAGCAACGCCTGGAACGCATGCGCGGCAACATCCCGAACATCCAGATTGGTGACGAACTGGATCTGGGTGAAGAATGGCGCGAGATCCGTGATGAAATACTGGCATTTAAACAGAAATCCAGCTAAAACTTTTTAAATCCAATCAATATGAAAAAGGGACACGACAAGGTGTTCCTTTTTCATTATAGTAATGAAAAGGTTACACTATTATTTAATCAACTTAAAAATAAAAAAATAAGGTCAGAACAATATGACAGACTCACTTTCGCAACATCGCCATATTTCTTTTACGGCGCACTATACCGGCTATATCTGGTATCAAATGGGGATCTCACATCCAGCCTTTGTTACATCCAAAGGCAAGTTTCTGGCCAAACTACTGCATCCTCTTGAATCCTGGGCAGAGCGCCATGTTGGCGGTAGCATGCGGACTACACTTAAGCAGCGCCATCAGATGATTGATGAGCATCTGTGTCAACTAATTGAGCAACACCCACAACTTCAGGTTCTTGAAGTTGCCTGCGGCCTATCTCCACGCAGCTGGAATTTCAGACAGAAATTTCCCGCGATTAATTATCGTGAACTGGATCTGCCGGATATGGCCAAGATCAAGACCCAGGCTTTACAGCAGATTGATCAGCATGCACCTGAAGTCCTGACTGCCGATATTTTTAGTGAAGAGCTGGACTGTATTTTTCAGATGTTTAACCGCAACCAGCCCTTAGTGGTCATTAGTGAAGGACTGATTAATTACTTTGATCAGCAGATGTTACGCATTCTGATGCAGGGTATTACAGAAAATGCGCAGTATTTCCCGGCAGTTCACTATCTCAGCGATATTTATCCTGAACCGGTGAAAAATAAACTGGCGAACTTTATCTGGAGCAGTAGCCGTCTGCTTAAATTCATGTCTCGCAGTGCGTTTACCTTTCATTTTAAATCCCCCCAAGAACTGCAGCGCTTTTTTCAAGATGCAGGATTTGACCAGGTTGAGGTACAACAACCACAACGTTATTTTGCCGAGCCTCATCAGCCAAACCCGGCACCAGAACAAGATGAACATTTAGGTGATCTGGTCTGGATGATTCATGCAGTGAAAAAAAACAGCGTTTAAGTACGCTGTTTTTTAATACTGATATTTTTTAAATTGCCGCATCAAAAACTTCGGCATGTTGCAAAATTTTCTGCTGTTTTACAAAAGCCAATAAACGTTCTGCCACTTCAAAACTGCCATGTTTGAATAAGGCACGCAGCTGGGTGTCATCCTGTTCAAAGATCAGGCACTCAATCTGAAATTCCCCAGCTTCATCTTCCAGATGCAGGGCTAAGTCACGTGGATAAGCTGCTGCGCGCACTGCCTGTACTGGATCTAACTCCAGCAATACTCCAAAGAAATTCATGTCCACTATCTCTGCTTTTAAAATGAGATCAGAATGACGATGACTGAGAAAACGTTGTGAATCTTGCACCTGAATCCGCTCTTCACCGCGACGTTCAAGCTGCTGTATCTGTTCGCGAGTGAACGGAATAATGCCGTCTAGTTGATCAACTGCTTCATCGCGTAAAAAGGTTGCAAATAAATGCATGGTTTCTTTACGACGTTGTAACTGCGGCACATGATCGGCGCCTGCAATTTGCACGTACTGCATATCCGGGCATTGCAGGGCAAAATTCGCATTTTCATGTGGCAAGGTAAAACTGTCATATTGTCCACATGCCACCAGTACTTTGCACTGTGGAATTGGCACATTGGTCAGACGCAATAAACGGTTGCAATTGATATCATAACGATCCTGTTCGGTGGCCGTAAATTCCGCCATCTGTTTAAAGAACAAACGTTTTGCAGTCGGTGACATCCGAGTTTCTGTTAAACGTGCATGATTGACCAGATACAAAATCACGGCCTGACCAAATTCATCCATACGCTGTTCTTTCATCAGGTGTAAGGATTCTTCCAGCAGCATTCGCCAGCTTTTACGGGTTTTCTGCATGACACCCATCAGGATCATCCGCTCGACCAGTTCGGGACGCTGATCTGCCAGACAGGAAGCGACCACTGATCCTAAGGACATGCCGAGAATTGTCACTTGCGGCAGCTGCATCTGTTCCAGCCATCGTCCCAGCATCGCAGCAAGGTCTTCCAGCTCCAGTGTTCCGGCAGACAGACCCGTATCGACATTACTAATCTGCTGGTTCGCCCCCATGGAGGGCAGGTCAATCAGAATGATGGGACCTGCATCAAAAAGCTGTTCTACACAATATTTGTAGGAATTAAAATTCTGGAAAGCGCCCCCAATGATCACCATGGGTCTTAAATGCAAGGTATCTGGACGGGCGATCGCCATATATTCTATTTTCCAGCCATCCATCCAGGTGGTGCGTGGCGGCTGCTTAAAACTGTGCTTATCATAAAGATCAAAAAAACCATCGTGGCTATGTTGTTCCAATACATGGGCGTCCATATGGATAATGGAATTCATATTCCTTTTCCTCCGTCCTTGCCTTATTTTTATTGTGCAAGTCATGATTAACAGATCTTATATTTCAGGCGCATTCCGGTGTGCCTGAACACGCATCCTGCTCTTTAATAATTATAAATGACATCAATGTCGCGTGTTTCATTCTATACAGAGCTGCTTTTCACAAGCAACCGCTTCAGTGACCACTTATCTGCTTTTAAACAGAAAACAATTTCAAAATGTTTAGAAGTTTGCGAAAACGGATGATTTTTAATAGATGGGCTTCATTGTGCAGCAGCAGGCTGTTAATATCGAAATGAAATTTCTAAGTGATCAAACCGCTATGCAAGAGTCTATTGAACAATATATGCAAACGGTAGGACAGCAGGCACGCCAGGCGTCTCGCATTTTGGCTCGCGCGTCCACCCAAACTAAAAATAATGCGTTATCCGCTATTTATACGGCTTTGGAAAATAGCCAAACTGCTATTTTGGCGGCTAACCAGAAAGATATGACCAAGGCGCATAACAACAATCTGGATCCAGCCCTGCTTGATCGCTTAGAACTCAACCCCACACGCTTTAAAGGTATGTTACAGGGCTTAAAAGATGTCATTGGCCTGAAAGATCCGATTGGTGAAATTAG
Source organism: Acinetobacter sp. AS5 (assembly GCF_048957595.1). NCBI lineage: Bacteria > Pseudomonadati > Pseudomonadota > Gammaproteobacteria > Moraxellales > Moraxellaceae > Acinetobacter > Acinetobacter sp. AS5. The sequence continues at coordinate 36,900 of NZ_JARDAL010000012.1, forward strand.
TGATATGGCTTATCGCCCATCGGGGATTCAACTGGGCAAGATGCGTGTGCCTTTAGGTGTGGTCGGCATGATCTACGAATCACGTCCTAACGTCACGCTGGAAGCGGCATCACTTGCGCTGAAATCAGGAAATGCCATTATTCTACGTGGTGGCTCGGAAGCGCTGGAATCGAATCAGGCAATTGCAACTGCGATTCAGCATGCTCTGAAAGTCGCAGGCCTGCCTGAGGCTGCCGTACAGGTCGTGAATACGACTGACCGCGCTGCTGTTGGCCAGTTGATTATTATGACCGAATATGTGGATGTGATTGTGCCTCGTGGCGGCAAGAGCCTGATCGAACGGATTACCGAGGAAGCACGCGTACCGGTCATTAAACATTTAGATGGCAACTGTCATGTCTATGTGGAAGCACAAGCGGACTTGTTGAAAGCATTGCCGATTGCGCTCAATGCCAAAACCCATCGCTATGGTGTATGTAATGCCATGGAAACCCTGCTGGTCGATGAAAAAGTCGCTGAAGAATTCTTGCCACGCATCGCAGAGCTTTACCAAGAGAAAAAAGTCGAACTTCGTGGTTGCCGGGAAACCCAGCGTATTCTTGGAGATGCAGTCATTACGGCCACTGAAGAAGACTGGTATACCGAGTATCTGGGCCCGATTCTGGCGATCAAAGTCGTTTCTGGTATAGAAGAAGCCATTGAGCACATCAACAAATATGGCTCGCATCATACCGATTCCATTATTACTGAAAACTACAGTCTGGCTCGCGAATTTCTGGCGGGTGTAGATTCAAGTTCGGTCATGATCAATGCCTCTACTCGTTTTGCAGATGGTTTTGAATATGGCTTAGGCGCAGAAATCGGGATTTCAACCGATAAAATCCATGCTCGTGGCCCAGTCGGTCTTGAAGGCCTGACGTCGCAGAAATGGATTGTCTTTGGTGATGGTCAGATTCGCCAATAAGTATTCAGATCGCTCATTTAAAACAGCCTCATAAATGAGGCTGTTTTTTATGGACAGAAAAATTGACACTGAAATAGATGGATTAGAACCTTCCGGTTATTTTATTGATGAATCTCTTTATAGAATTGTATGTAAAAACAATATTTGCCTTTTCAGGCGCTAAACTAAAGAATTAATCTGTTCTAAAATTAAATTTAAGCAGAGTTTAGTATTCTTATTGATGATATTTTCATCATCATTTTATTTATAAATGAAAACTATGAACTGATAAATTTTAGTTATTATTGTTAAATCGGTCGATAATGCTTAAGTCTAATCTGCTAAAGTCTATCTAGGACAGAAAAAAAACAAATGTTAAAACATATTCATTGATCTGGATTGCTGCTTCACTGTCCGCAATTGGGTCAAGCAAATGGACGAGAATTTTAATTAAAAATTGGGTAATCAATCGTGTCTAAATCAGTATTAGTTATTAATTGTGGCTCTTCTTCAATCAAGTTTGCATTACTTCTTGAGGAGCAGAATTTCCGTATTCATGGTTTAGCTGAGAACTTAGGCACAGAGAATGCTCGCATTAAAGGTGTGACAGTTGGCAATGAGCCGGTCGATATCCACATTCCATTTGCTGACCACAAAAAAGCACTCGAAGTCGGTCTGGAACGTCTAGCCAACTACCGTCCGGATGCGATCGGTCACCGTGTGGTACATGGGGGCAGCCTGACCAAGGCTGAACTGATCAATGACGAAATTATTGAAAAAATTCGTGAAGCAACACCGCTTGCGCCATTACACAATCCGGCTCATCTGATTGGCATTGAAGCTACCAAACGTTTATTCCCGGAATTACCACAGGTGGCGGTATTTGATACTGCCTTCCACCAAACCATGCCAGCGCATGCTTATCGTTATGCCCTGCCGAAATTCTTATATACCGCTCATGGTGTACGTCGCTATGGTTTCCACGGGACTAGTCATGCCTATGTTTCAGAGCGCGGTTCTGAACTGGCAGGCAGTTTCAAACAAGGTGGCTGGTTAACCGCGCATTTAGGTAATGGTAGCTCGACCTGTGCCGTTTGGAATGGGAAAAGTGTAGATACCTCAATGGGCTTAACCCCGCTTGAAGGCATTGTTATGGGCACACGCAGTGGCGATGTCGACCCAAGCCTGCATAGCTTCCTGGCGAAAAACCTGGGTTGGGATATTTATAAAATTGACAAGATGCTGAATAGCCAAAGTGGTCTTTTGGGCTTGTCTGACCTGTCGAATGACATGCGCACCCTGATTGAAGCCTCAGAGCAAGGCAATGAAGATGCCGCACTGGCGATTGAAGTATTCTGCTACCGTTTAGCTAAGTCTCTGGCAGCGTTGAGCTGTGGTCTGCCACGTCTTAATGGTCTGTTTTTCACTGGTGGCATTGGCGAAAACTCTGCATATATCCGTGAAAAGACCATGACTTACCTGCCTCATTTTGGTTTCAATCTGGATAAAAACGCCAACAATGAATTGAAACGCGGTACCGAAGGCCGAATCGATTCAGGCACAGGCCCACAAATCTGGGTAGTGCCAACAGATGAAGAAGGCCGTATCGCACAAGAAGTTCAAAGTGTTGTTGAACTTGAAGTGGAGCGCAATACTGCAAAAAAGTCTAAAGCTGAGGTAACGCCTGCATAAGCAGGCTTAGCCACTTTTTAACTGATTTTTATTATTCTGCGACTGACATAACTTATGAAAACAATTTTATTGGTTCCCACTGGGGAAGGCGTAGGCTTAACTTCTGCATGTTTGGGCCTGATTTATGCACTGGAATGCCAAGGGGTAAAAGCTGGTTTCCTGAAACCTTTTGCTCAGGAATTGAATGAAATCGAAGACCGCACCACGGCTTTGTATCGTCATATTTCTCAGAGTGAAACTGTTGAACCCATCCGTTATAACAAAGTCTTGCAGCAGATCAATCTGGGGGAACAGGATGAACTACTTGAGGAAGCGGTACGTCTGCATCGTCAAATTGCCAAACAGCATGACCTGATTATTGTCGAAGGTTTGCTGCCAAATACTCAAGACAGTTTTGCCGACGATCTGAATGCTGCATTGGCACAGGCCCTCGATGCCAAAGTTATTGTGGTCAGCAATGCCAATATTCTCAAGCCAAGCCAAACCGCGGATAAAATTGAACATCAGCTTCGTAACTTTGGTGGTGCCAGCTCTACCCGTCTGGCAGGTATCATGTTGATGCGTACCAAGGGCTTGCCTGAAGAATCTGCACAGATTCCTGTCACGCTGAATCCGGATTTACGCCTCAAGACTGAAACTGCAGAATTTATTAAAGCCATTCAGCAGACTCATCCGCATATTGGTTCTGAAAAATTACCAGTGATTGGCTTGGTACCTTTCAGTAAAACCTTAAGCGTACCGCGTATGTCTGATCTTGCTGCATATATTTCTGGTTACTGGATTAATGAAGGCGAAGCCAAGCAGCGCCGTGTACAAAATAGCAGCCTGATTTCAGCCAATATCGAGCATGAACTGCATAAGTTTGTAGCGGGTGAACTGATCATCAGTGCATCCGACCGAATTGATGTGTTACTGGCGAGCAGTCTGGCCAGCAGTAATGGGATTCCTTTGGCAGGTTTGGTGTTAACTGAACAAAAAGCGCCAAGCGCACAAGCTTTAGAATTCTGCCAAGCGGCAATAAAAAATGGCTTGCCAATTTTACATACTAAGTTGAGCACATTTGAAACAGCGCAACAGTTGTTAAACCTTAGCAACGAAATTCCTGTAGATGATACTGAACGAGCAGAACAAGTTACCCGTTTTGTAGCTAGCCACATCAATCAAGAGTGGTTGTCTCATTTAATTAGCGATTCGTACAAACCACGGTTATCGCCTTCTGCATTCCGTCATGAATTGGTGCAAAAATCAATCGCAGCTAAAAAACGTATCGTGCTTCCAGAGGGTGATGAGCCACGTACCGTTCAAGCCGCAGCGATTTGTCAATCACGTGGTATTGCTCACTGCATATTATTAGCAAAACCAGAAGCGGTAGTTGATGTTGCCAAAGCACGTGGTATAGAGCTTCCACACGACTTAGAAATCATTGATCCTGACTTGATTCGTGAAAATTATGTCGAAAAAATGGTGGAAATGCGTAAAGGCAAACTTACTGAAGATCAAGCACGTGAACAACTGCAAGACACCGTCGTATTAGGTACGATGATGTTAGCACTTGATCAGGTTGATGGCTTGGTGTCTGGTGCTGTACATACTACAGCCAATACAGTTCGCCCTGCGTTCCAGCTCATTAAAACTGCACCTGAATATTCATTGGTATCTTCAATATTCTTTATGCTGTTACCTGATGAAGTCTATGTGTACGGTGACTGTGCGATTAACCCAGACCCAGATGCAGAACAATTGGCTGAAATTGCGATTCAGTCTGCAGACTCTGCAAAAGCGTTTGGTATTGACCCACGTATTGCCATGATTTCTTACTCAACGGGTACTTCAGGTGCAGGTGCTGACGTCGAAAAAGTTGCGAAAGCAACTGAAATTGCGAAACAACGTCGTCCGGACTTACTGATTGATGGTCCATTACAGTACGATGCGGCATCAGTTGAAAGTGTTGGTCGCTCTAAAGCACCGAACTCTCCAGTTGCAGGTCGTGCCAATGTATTCATCTTCCCTGACTTAAACACAGGTAATACGACGTATAAAGCAGTACAGCGTTCTGCCAATGTGGTGAGTGTTGGTCCAATGCTACAAGGCTTGAATAAGCCAGTGAATGACTTATCCCGCGGTGCATTGGTAGATGACATTGTGTTTACCATTGCATTGACTGCGATTCAGGCAGAGCAACAAGCGGCTCAATAATTCGTAAACTTAAGTTTTCCAAACCATCTGATTGAAAAATCAGGTGGTTTTTTTATAAAAAAACACTCATAGCTTCAATAAATTCAGCACGCGATCATTATCTCGTTTTAATAAACAATAAAAATGCCAGTCTTTCGAACTGGCATTTTCAACGGTTACTCATAAAGTCTGTGACATAAAAAATTAAGCTGAAGCAGCCCTGCTTTTCAGTCCACTAACTTTAATTTCTTATAAGGTAGTCCACTCTTTACGTACCTCTTCCGCAGTTTTATTGAGCACGACGCTATCGTCTTTGATTTCACTTACCCAACTCAAGGGAATCAGATGATGCTCATTATTTTCATCATCACTTCTTGTTAATTTAATTGAATCCTGACCTTCTAAATGGTCCACCTTCCCGACTTGAGTACCACATGAAGCAATGACTGAAGCATGTTCTTTAATATCACTTGCATTAAAATTGTTCATTCTACTTGCCTGTTTCTAGAAGTTGAGAGAAACAGTCTAAGCAATAAAAAATGCCCCATGTGTAAGGGTTTTCAGGCTTTGAGTTTTTCTGGGTTAAAAATGTAAATGGTCAACATGGCTTGAGTAAACTATAGGCAAGATACTTTTTAAATTTGAGTTTTCAAATATTTTTATAACTAGATTTGAAGATTTGAAGATTTGAAGATTTGAAGATTTGAAGATTTGAAGATTTGAAGATTTGAAGATTTGAAGATTTGAAGATAGTGTAAATCAATAAAACCTTAAAATAGGAGAAAGAAGATAAGCTTAGGCTTGCTCTTCTTTCTGACCATACATCCAAGTTGCAGCGATATATACACAAAAACCAGCTGCCATCAAAATACCTGTAACCATTGTTAGGATCTCCTTTATTTGATAGCTGCATTATGTAAAAGTTTTATGACAGTTATATGACAATCTGGTTTTTATTAAATTTAAAATAAATAATAAAATTCAAATACTTAATATAATATCAGAAAAATTATGCGTATTTTTAATCTGAAATATGACACTGAATATGACAACTTGCTGTCATATTTGACCCATTGAATAGCTAAAGTCCTTGCTCAGATTGCTTAAACTATAAACTTTCGGCCAATGCTCGCCCAAAATGCCCACAACCCGATTCTTTTGTCTTATAATTTAGCCCGCTAGCTATCAGCCCGCTCAAGAGATATTTGTATGACAACTATTATCAAGCAAGATGACTTGATCACATCGGTTAAAGATGCGCTTCAGTTCATTTCTTACTATCACCCACAAGACTTTATCCAAGCGATGAGCCGTGCGTATGATCGTGAAGAGAACAAAGCTGCTAAAGATGCGATCGCACAAATCTTAATTAACTCACGCATGTGTGCAGAAGGCCACCGCCCAATCTGTCAAGATACCGGTATCGTCAACGTATTTGTTGAAGTGGGCATGGACGTTAAATTCGATTTAACCATGAGCCTGGATGATGCAATCAATGAAGGCGTACGTCAGGGTTATTTAGAAAACTCGAACGTGCTTCGCGCATCAGTTCTGGCCGATCCTGCATTTGGTCGTAAAAATACCAAAGACAACACTCCTGCCGTGATTTACCACAAGCTTGTGCCTGGTAATAAAGTAGATATCACTGTGGCAGCCAAAGGTGGCGGTTCAGAAAACAAATCTAAACTAGCAATGTTAAACCCATCTGATTCAATCGTGGATTGGGTACTGAAAACTGTTCCAACCATGGGTGCAGGCTGGTGTCCACCAGGTATGCTGGGAATCGGGATCGGTGGTACTGCTGAAAAAGCCATGATGCTTGCCAAAGAAGCATTGATGGAAGAGATCAACATGGACGAATTGCTTCGTCGTGGTCCACAAAGCAAAATGGAAGAGCTTCGTATCGAAATCTTCGAAAAAGTAAATGCTCTGGGTATTGGTGCACAAGGTCTTGGCGGTTTAACCACTGTTCTAGATATTAAGATCAAGGATTACCCTTGTCACGCTGCTGGTAAGCCAGTCGGTATGATCCCGAACTGTGCTGCGACTCGTCATGCACACTTCCAGTTAGATGGTACAGGTGTTGCACATATTCAAGCACCTAAACTTGAAGACTACCCTGCTGTGACTTGGGATTCTTCATCTTCTAAACGTGTTGACCTTGACACGATTACCCAAGAAGAAATGAATAGCTGGAAACCAGGCGATACACTTCTTCTTAACGGTACAATCTATACAGGTCGTGATGCTGCACACAAACGTATGGTCGACATGCTGAACAACGGTGAAGAACTTCCTGTTGATCTGAAAGGCAAGTTTATCTACTACGTTGGCCCTGTTGATCCAGTCGGCGACGAAGTTGTAGGCCCTGCTGGCCCAACAACGGCTACGCGTATGGATAAATTTACGCGTCAAGTTCTTGAAGCAACTGGCATGTTCGGCATGATCGGTAAAGCAGACCGTGGTCCTGCTGCCGTTGAAGCCATTAAAGACAACCAGGCAACTTACCTGATGGCTGTCGGTGGTGCTGCTTACCTCGTGTCTAAAGCTATTCGCGAAGCTGAAGTGGTTGCCTTTGCTGACCTGGGTATGGAAGCAATTTACAAGTTTGTGGTAAAAGATATGCCGGTATCTGTAGCGGTTGATGTGAATGGTACTTCTATTCACGCGACTGCACCTAAAATCTGGCAAGCAAAAATTGGTAAGATTCCAGTAGTTGACGCTGCTGCGGGCTAATTTTGACTGCAATAAAAAAGCACCCTAAATGGGTAATGCCAGTCAGTTAAGAAATTGACTGGCATTTTCTTGGATATTTTTGTGCTTTAATTTTCACTACTCGCGGACATTGCCTTTGCCTTTTTTCAGGTAATACAAATATTTTAGATTGTTCAAATAATTGCGCTAAATGTTTGGGTAGGTTTCCTGCTGATTCTAAAGGTGTGTGCCTTAAGATATTGATAATACTCATAGATGCAATATGGAAACTGATCCTTAAAGGACTCACCTTTGCATGTTCAGCGATAAACCTCATCTGTCTTCTTAAGATATTATATGCAATAAATACCCCCCACAATTCTTGATAGACCAAATCAGGTTGTTTGCTTCTTAAAATCCTTGCATCCTGTAAATCACTTTTAATTTCCCGATAACACATTTCTATTTCCCAACGCTGGATATAAAGCATTGCAAGGTCTTTGAATGGATAAACTTTAGAATCTGTTAATGATGTAATGTAACGTCTTATTTTTCCTGCATATTCAACTTCAATTAAACGTGCTTCCCAATAGTCACCCAATGACGGATTTATCTTTTTTGCTCTTGCTGAAACAGGCATTTTGATCTGAAAGTCATGGGCCGCATTATGATGAATCACTTCATAACGCAGGTTGTCCTTTGCTCGCATCAACCAATGACTCTCTTCTGCCTGAGATTGCCAGCTCACTAAAAAATCAGCAGAGAAGTAAGCACGATCAAATAGGGTAATACTGCGAACTGGTGCTTTTAATTGACTGGCTAAGGTTAATTCACCTTGATCCATACTGCCCATTTGGGCATCAATCATTTCATGGGTATTGGTATTCACCAGGCAAGTCGCTCTAACTTGTGGGTAAGGTGCAGCTGCTGTTTTGCCTTTGGATGAACCAAAGTGCTTAAAGTTTTCTTCTGTATGAGGCATAGACCAAACCACACCATCTACAGCACAAACGCATAGACCGTGAAAGTTGCTATATTGTTGTTGTGAGTCTTTAAACCATGCCTGACTTAATGTCGAAAATAAAGCACTCATGGGTTCTAAGCCTAAGCGTTGTCTTGCTTGTACGGATGCACTCGGTACACAGTATTCTGCCGTACCGAAAACAAGTTGCAATTGTTGAACCACATACCAAATCGGTTGATTTCGAAATAGAGCAAGTCCGATTACCAGCCAAACAACATGTTCAGCAGGCAGTTTTCTTTTTCGAATTGATGCTTTACCTGTTTGGTCTAAGCAATCTTCAATCCAGTTTAAATCAATCAATTCACTGAATTGTGAAAGTGAAGGTAGGGTTTGTTTTAATGTTAAATCTAGATTCTGAGATAAATTCATAAAAAAAGAGCGTATTTACATACGCTCTTTTTACAGCATTTTAACTTTTTTTGCTTAACTGACTGGCATTACCCTAAATGGGTGCTTTTTTATTATATTTTCTCAATAAAATATCAATTACCAGGTACGTGGATCCCAAAGTTTAAAAGGTGCTTTTAACTGTACATCTAATGATGGATCATAAGCAGTCGGTTCAATTTTTTGGGCTTTTTTACGAATCTGGCCAGTTTCCTGATCTTGTGCCACGAAGTTAAAACTGTCTGATTTTAGCTGAGTAAAAGCAATTTCATTCAGACCAACTTTTTCCGGCATCAGCATGAGTGGCCCTGAAACACTCCGGCGTGTACTGATATTCTCTTCATCATATTTAATAAAATAAGACTGTCCCGCTTCGACAGTAAAATCCAGATATTTAGGTTTCTGGAAATGCAACGCGCCTAGCGGTCGACTGGTACTCAAACGATAGGTCCCTGCAGGCACTTCAATCCAGTAATAATGGTTGTGCAATAAGCTTGGAATATGTTCTTGATTGATAAACAGGCTGGCAGCGACAATTTCCTGACGATTCCATTTAGAATCGGGCCGGTATAAATACACGATGGCAGCTTCATCATGCTGCGGTTTCACCGTCTGAAACTGGTTGCCCTGCTTTTGATTGACCCAACCGCCAATGGTGAACATGCCGATACGATGCTGCTCGACGAAGCCCGGTTTTTTTTCAAGATCGATATTTTTTAAAGTGCTGAGTGGCTGTGTAGGCTCAACGACGGCTTTCTTACCATGACACCCCAGCAATGCCAAACTGCTGATGAGTACAATTGCGACTCCACGCATGCTTATCCCTCACTGCGTCTTTATTCTTTTGTATGCAAGTGCTTTGCGATTTGTTTTTTATAAGTTTTAGGCATCCACGCCTAGTGAATCAGATTAACACCGAGCTTTATTTTTGGAAATAAAAAACGTGCGAAAACACGGAGTTTTCGCACGTTTCGGACGAATAGCAATTAAGCGGATTTGCTATTCACGACCTTTAAATCTATTTTTGTCGCAGTCTCTTGCTGATCATGTGGCTGACGCTCGGCACGGTATTCCGGCTCTGCTTCACCTTTAATCACGGCTTCATTGATGACGACAGTGCCGACATCACTACGGCTTGGCAAGTCATACATGGTTTCCAGCAATGAATTTTCTAGGATCGAACGTAGACCACGTGCACCTGTATTACGCTCAACTGCTTTCTTAGCCACTGCACGTAATGCCGATTCTTCAAAAACCAGATCCACATCTTCCATATCAAACAGATGTTGATACTGACGGGTTAACGCATTCTTCGGCTCAGTCAGAATCTGCATCAATGCTTCTTCATCCAACTCGTCCAAAGTGGCAATTACTGGCAAACGACCAATAAATTCTGGAATCAAACCAAATTTTACCAGGTCAGTTGCTTCAACTTGACGGAACAAGTCAGACAGCTTCTTGGTTTCATCTTTTTTTCGCACTTCTGCAGTAAAGCCGATGCCACCTTTTTCCTGACGTTGCTGTACAATTTTCTCAAGTCCTGAGAATGCACCACCACAGATAAACAGGATGTTCGAGGTATCAATCTGAATGAATTCTTGCTGCGGATGCTTACGTCCACCTTGTGGCGGAATTGATGCAACCGTACCTTCAATCATTTTCAATAATGCTTGCTGAACACCTTCACCCGATACATCACGCGTGATGGATGGGTTTTCAGACTTGCGGGTAATCTTGTCGATCTCGTCGATATAGATAATGCCCTTTTGCGCTTTTTCGACATCGTAATCGGCTTTTTGCAGTAGCTTCTGTACGATGTTTTCTACATCTTCACCCACATAACCGGCTTCGGTCAGTGTCGTTGCATCTGCCATGGCAAATGGAACATCAAGAAGACGTGCCAGCGTTTGTGCAAGCAAGGTTTTGCCCGATCCTGTCGGACCAACCAACATAATATTACTTTTTGAAAGCTCGACTGAATCATCAGCTTTCTTGCCATTATTTTGCACTTTCAAGCGCTTGTAATGGTTATAAACCGCAACTGACAAGGTTTTCTTCGCGACGTCCTGACCAATCACATATTGATCCAAGGCCGCACGAATTTCATGCGGTTTCGGCAAAGGACGATTGGCCCAGTCATTGGTTTCCACCTGCTGACTGGTTTGAACCAAATCTAAGCATACGTCCACACATTCGTTACAAATGTATGCGTCCTCGCCTGCAATCAGCTTCCCGACTTCAGACTGCGTTTTACCGCAAAATGAACAATGCTTTTGTCCTTGAGGATGTTCGGACATATTTACTCCACTATCTCAATCTTTAAAACTTATGGACGTTTAGTTAAAACTTCGTCCACAAGACCGTATTCTTTCGCTTGCTGCGCAGTCATAAAGTTGTCACGATCTGTATCACGTGCCACTTTTTCGTAGTCCTGACCGCTATGTTCAGCCATTAAACGGTTTAAACGCTCTTTAATGAACAGGATTTCACGTGCATGAATTTCAATATCTGAAGCCTGACCACGGAAACCACCCAATGGCTGGTGAATCATGACACGGGCATTTTCAAGGCAATAACGCTTGCCCTTGGTACCGGCATTCAGCAGGAACGCACCCATTGATGCTGCCTGACCCATGCAGTACGTTACGACATCAGGTTTGATAAACTGCATGGTGTCATAAATCGCCATACCCGCAGTTACCGAACCGCCTGGTGAATTGATATATAGATGAATATCTTTATCTGGATTTTCCGCCTCTAAAAACAACATTTGCGCAACGATCAGGTTCGCCATGTTGTCTTCAACTTCGCCCGTCATAAAAATTACACGTTCACGCAAAAGGCGTGAATAAATATCAAAAGAACGCTCACCACGAGAGGATTGTTCTACCACCATTGGCACTAAAGCGTTTTCAATCGTTGGAACATACATACGTTTATTTATTCCTAAATTTTTTGTGACCTAACCCATAATCACAATATGAGGTATAATCACTGAAATTGCAAAAAATTCGCCAACAAATCCATTATATTTTTTGCATTAGTTTTGTGAAAAACAGAAATGCTTTTTTCAGGCATCAATATGAAAAAAAGGCGCATTAAGCGCCTTTTTTATCGAAAGCTAAATTAGCCTTGTTGACGAGCTTGCTGCTCTTTCAATAAGTCTTCATAGCTTACAGTCGCATCAGTTACTTTAGCAGAAGCCAAAATGTAATCAACAACTTGGTCTTCTAGTACAACTGCTTCGATTTGAGCACGCTGTTGCGCATCGTTTTTGAAGTATTCGATCACTTCGTTTGGATCTTCGTAAGAAGAAGCCATATCTTCGATGTACGCTTCAACACGTGCAGCATCTACTTCGATTTTCGCATCAGCTAAAACACGGCTTACAAGTACGCCAAGTTTTACAGATTTTTCAGCTTGTTCTTTGAACAATTCGTCTGGAAGCATGCTTGAATCAAATGCTTTCGCACCTTGAGCACCAAACTGCTGTGTGAACTGCTGGATCATTTGTTGACGTTGACGGTCAATTTCTTGAGCAAGCATAGCAGCTGGAAGTTCAACTTCGTTTGCAGCTACAAGTGCATCGAAAGTCGCGCCTTTAACCTGGTTGCGAAGGCCATTCTTAACTTCACGTTCCATGTTTTTACGAACGTCAGCTTTTAACTTCTCAATGCCTTCTTCTTCAGATACACCGAAGATTTTCAGGAATTCAGCATCGATTTCTGGAAGTTTTTGTTTTTCAACAAGCTTCACAGTGATTTTGAATTGAGCTTGTTTACCAGCAAGGTTTTCAGCTTGGTAGTCTTCAGGGAAAGTTACATCAATCACTTTCTCTTCGCCTTTCTTCATACCAACGATACCGTCTTCGAAGCCAGGGATCATACGACCAGAACCAAGTACTAGTTTGAAGTCTTCTGCAGAACCGCCTTCAAATTTTTCGCCGTCGATTGAACCTTCAAAATCAAAAGTTACTTGCATGTCTTTTTTAGCCATGCCTTTTGTTTCAGCCCAAGAAGCGCGTTGTTTTTGAAGATTTTCAATCATCTTCTCAACATCTTTGTCATTCACTTCTGAAGCTTTGCGTTCAACTTCCAAGCCTTCGAATTTCACGTCAACTTCTGGATAAACTTCAACAGTCGCTTCATAAACTAAAGCGTCGTCTTTCATTTCAGTTTTTTCAATGTTCGGCATGCCTACGGCATTGATTTTTTCTTGCTGGATCGCTTCGAAAACTGTATCACGAATGATGTCGTTGACAACTTCTTGGTAGATACCAGCGCCGTATTCACGACGAACGACGTTTACAGGCACTTTACCTGGACGGAAGCCGTTGATCTTCGCAGTTTTAGCAGTGCGTTTTAAACGAGCTTCAAATTGCTCATTAATACGGCTCGTCGGTACAGAAACATTTAAACGACGGGCAACGCCCGAAACCGCTTCAGAAGTTACTTGCATGGCTTCCTCTATATATTTGGTAATAACAGGTTTATAAAAATGTGCCACATTATATGACAACATTTAAGGATATACAAAAAATACGCGCGAGTTCCAGTTTTTAAGTCTTTTTTATTCGAATTGCTACCCTTTCAAATATTCAGTCAACCCCACTTAAATGCAGAAAATGTATATTTTTTATTGCAAATGATAAGTACTATCATTAATATCCAGTTTCTTATTTGAGCAACAATACTAATTTATTCTTCGGTTCGGGAATTTGGTCATGCATAGTTTTAGTCTTCGTCCGCTTACATTGGCAATTTTTGGGGTCACAGCAACATCTGCTTTTGCAGAGACAAATAGCCCCTCCAACATCCCAACTACCACCTTATCTACCATTGTAGTTTCTGCATCGGGGTTTGAACAACAATTAAAAGATGCCCCTGCCTCAATTAGCGTGATCACTCAAGAAGATATTCAACGTAAGAATGCCACCAATATTGCTGACCTGTTGGTTGATGTCCCTGGAGTGGATGTGCGTAATGGCGTAGGCAAAACTGCAGGACTAAATGTTAGCATCCGTGGTATGAACGCTGATGATACCCTTATTTTGATTGATGGCCGTCGTCAAACCACTTCTACCGATGTTACCCCGAATGGTTTTGGTGAAGCAGCGACAGGCTTTATGCCCCCTCTTTCAGCCATTGAGCGTATTGAAGTCATTCGTGGACCTATGTCTACCCTCTACGGTTCAGATGCCATGGGTGGTGTGATTAATATCATTACCAAAAAAGTTTCAGACGAGTGGAATGGGAACGTTACTGTCAGTGGCAACGTTATGGAGCATGGTACTGAAGCAGATTCTTGGAAAACCAGCTTCTTGGTGAATGGTCCATTGGTCAATGATGTGCTTGGTCTGCAACTTCGCGGCAGTTATTATGACCGGGGTCAGTCTGAGCGTGTCGAAGGTTCAACTGGCCGTGATCCACGCCCGACCACCGCACATAATTATGATGTAGGCGGTAAACTTACATACAAAGTAGATGATCAAAATGCCTTGTGGCTTGACTCATTCTACAGCCATCAAAACTATAAGAATGAAGACAATCGTTTAGGTACTTTAGATACTGCAACAACAGCAAATGGTTATAAAGATAAATTGATTTTTGATCGTACCCAGTTTGCAATCGGGCATGATGGCGACTATAGCTTTGGTCAGTGGAATACTTATATCAGCCACTCAGAAACTGAAACCAAAGGTCGTACGATACCTTCAGCTGCATTACCCGTCGGAAATGCACAAATTGGTGCAGATCGTGTGTTAAAAAATACCGATTTAATTGCAGATAGCCATATTATTTCAACTTTAGGTGCGCATAAGCTCACTGTGGGTACGGAATACAAAGAGCAAACCAATAAAGATAATATCGCTCTGTATTCGACTGGTGTAGACGAATTCGATAAAAAATCCTGGTCAGTTTATGCTGAAGATGAATGGCGTCTTTTGGATAGTTTAAGTTTAACCTATGGCGGTCGTTTTGAAGACCACTCCGGTTTTGGCGGTCATTTTAGTCCACGTGCCTATCTAGTCTGGAATACCAATGACATGCTGACTGTGAAAGGTGGCGTAAGTACAGGTTATAAAGCACCTTCTGCGAAAGCCCTTTATGACGGCGTTGTTGGCCTCAGTGGACAGGGACAAAACCTGACATTTGGTAATCCGGACTTAAAGCCTGAAACCTCAACCAACTATGAATTAGGTTTTAATTTACAGCCGACAGATGATATCAATTTCACGGCAACCGGTTTTTACAACCAGATTAAAGATGCAATTGTTTCAGAGAATCTTCCTGTATCCGCTGAATGCTTGACTGCAAGCTCATGTTCAACCAGCGTGAATGCGAATAAGGCCAAAGTTTATGGTGCAGAAGCAACTTTGCAATACAGCATTTTGCCTGAATGGGATATGAAAGCTGCCTATACCTATACCAGAAGTGAAATTACGAATGGAGAAAACGAAGGCACTTATTACAATAACCAGCCACGTAATGCGCTTAACCTGACTTCAACATGGCATCTGGTGCCTGCTGTAGACCTATGGTTACAGTACGAATATAAATCTGATCGTCAACGCTTCCTGACTACGCCAACAGCACCTGCTTCAGGTTTAGGCTCAAGCGACTATGAAGAATATAAATTATTTGGTGACAAGTTAGCGGGCTATAGCGTATTCAACCTCGGTGCAAGTTATACCGTCAGTGATCAATTACGTCTGAATATGGCTGTGAACAACCTGCTGGACAAAGATTTTACCGAAGGTGCAAAATCATATGAATATTTAGACAACCGTGGTCGTCTACAAACTGCTACTGGTTATAAATATTTAGATATTGGTTCTAGTACAACAGGTACTTATATTCCAGGCCGTAACTACTGGTTATCTGTTTCATACGACTTCTAATATAAAAGTCATGATTCAAAACCCTGCTTCGGCAGGGTTTTTTATCACTCAATGAGTACTCCATGAAACCTCCCTAATTTGTGCCCTTTTATAAACATCATTATTCTCAATAAAAAGCCAGCAATCCGCTTTCTTTATCAATACTAAATAAAATCAAAAACTTAAATACTTATTGTTATATCATTACATTTAAAATCTCATTTAATATTTTCTTAAAGATCATGAATTCCTATGACAAAAGGATAAAAATAAAAACAAGAATCATTATTATTCGCATACATTTTTAGCATTCATTTATTAGGTTTAACATGACCTTCATTAAAACACGTAAAAAAATCGTTTCTTCTGCAATTGTTTCATCTTTATCAATGGTAGCTGCATCTGCGATGGCAGAAGAACAGGTGATCCAGTTAGAGACGATTCATCAAGAAGTCAAAGCTGAACAAACACCCAGCTTAAAAGTAGATCAATCTGCGAATAGCAAATTTGTTGCGCCTTTACTCGATACCCCAAAGTCAGTTTCAGTGATTTCAAAACAGCTGATTGCAGATACACAAGTGACGACTTTAGCTGATGCACTGCGTACAGTTCCGGGGATTACCTTGGGCGCAGGTGAAGGTGGTAACCCAAACGGTGACCGTCCTTTTATTCGGGGTTATAATTCTGAAAGTTCCATGTATGTAGACGGCGTACGCAACGCCACTTCACAGAACCGTGAAATGTTTGCTGTCGAACAGGTTGAAGTCACCAAAGGTTCTGCATCTGCTATGGGCGGTGCAGGAACGACTGGTGGTAGTATCAACATGATTTCTAAAGTTGCTAAAGCGGGTGACTTTCTAGAAGGTTCTGTCGCGGGTGGTACTGACAACTATCAACGCATAACCTTGGATGGCAATAAAGATTTTGGAAATGGTATAGCAGCACGTGTGGCCGTGATGGGTCACCATAATGAAAAAGCTGGCCAGAAAAATGGTGCCGAATATAAACGTGCCGGTATTGCACCGAGTATTGTATTTGGTCTGGACACCCCTACCCGCGCGACTTTAAGTTATTACTATTTAAAATCGGATGACACGCCGGATTCAGGTGTTCCTTATAAGTATGATGCGGCAAAAAAAGCCACCATCGGTAAACCTGTTGATGTAAAACAGGGCATTTATTATGGTTTATTAAGTCGTGATTTCCAGAAACAGGAAAATCAGATCGGCACCATTAAACTGGAACACGATTTAACGGATAACCTGACCCTGAGTAATACAGCGGTATATAGCACTGCCAAAAATGACTACTTATGGACCCAGCCAGATGACTCCAAAGGTAACGTGCTAAATGATAAAGTCTGGCGTCGTATAAACTCACGTATTACTGATACCAACATCTTTACCGACCAGCTTGCTTTGACAGGTAAGTTTAATACAGGTGCATTCAAGCATAGCTTTAATATAGGTGCAGAGTACTCAGATCAAAAATCTGACAAAGGTAACTACTTAACAAGTTATCCAGGCTATCCAGGTACCACCACAGGTGGTTTCAACAGCGACTGTGCTATCAACGATGCATGGTGTACATCATTAACTAATCCAGACTCACGTAATCAATGGTTGGGCTCTTCCGCAGCCAACAAAAATCTCACGACAACCACGACCGAGACTACATCTGTCTATCTCTTAGATAATATCGAGTTTAGCCCGCAATGGTTATTAGATTTGGGTTTACGTTGGGATAAATTTGATACCAAGCAAACCACAAATGCGACTGGCGACTCTATTGAAAATAATACCGACTTCCTGACCTATCAGGCTGGATTAATCTTTAAACCTGTTGAAAATGGTTCTATCTATGCAAGTTATGCGACTTCTGCCAATCCGGTCGGTGTAGATGGCGGGGATGGTTCAGAAGCAATTGGCCAAGCCTATATGGAATTAGATCCTGAAGAGAGCCGTACCTTTGAAATCGGCACAAAGTGGGATGTGTTAAATGAAAGACTGAGTTTAACCGCTGCCGTGTTCCGTACTGAAAAACAAAATACACGGATTCAACTGGATGCTGCTACATATACCAATGGCGGCGAAACCCAAGTAGACGGTCTTGAGCTGGGCGTAAATGGCCAAATTACAGATAAATGGGCTGTATCTGCTGGTTATACTTATCTCGACAGTGAAACTGTGAACCCGGGCCCATCCTGTAACCGTCAAGGGGTATGTACACCTGACAACCCTGCCAAAGGTAAGCAAATGCAGAATGTACCTAAAAATTCTGCAACCCTGTGGACTACCTATGCTGTAACACCTGCTTTAACTTTAGGTGCAGGTGCTGTTGCAATGGATAAAGTTTATGGTGATGCAGCCAATACCAAGTGGGTTCCAGGTTATGTCCGTTATGATGCTATGGCGCGTTATAACGTGAATGAAAATGTTGATTTGCAATTAAACGTCAATAACCTGTCTGATGAACGTTACTTCACCAAAGCTTATGCCTCTCACTATGCCACTGAAGCAGAAGGCCGTAGTGCAGTGTTAGCAGTCAACTTTAAATATTAATTCAATATAACCGCATAGCCTCCTGATGGGGGCTATGTTATTTTTAAAATACGATTATTCAGGGGTTTCTCGTGCTGCATCATATTCCAAATGTACTGAGCAAAGAACAGGTGCAATATTTCCGTGAGGAGATGAATAAGATTGAGTGGGTCAACGGCAAAGTTACCGCGGGTACACTCTCTGCAACGGTGAAACAGAATCAGCAACTGCCTGAAGATCATTCCCTGACCCAGCATTTAAGCACAATCATTCTTGAGTCTCTGGGACAGCATGCTTTATTTTTATCAGCGGCGATTCCACTGGATATTATTCCTCCCCTGTTTAACCGCTATGAAAATAATGAATCTTTCGGCTTTCATGTCGACAATTCGATTCGTCGTATTCGCGGCAG
This sequence comes from Acinetobacter sp. AS5, assembly GCF_048957595.1. NCBI lineage: Bacteria > Pseudomonadati > Pseudomonadota > Gammaproteobacteria > Moraxellales > Moraxellaceae > Acinetobacter > Acinetobacter sp. AS5. Next base: position 55,647 of record NZ_JARDAL010000012.1, read on the forward strand.
CAATGAACGCCTTAGAACGGATTTATCCTGTACGGTTTTCTTGAGTGAGCCGGAAGAATATGTCGGTGGTGAACTGGTGGTTGAAGACACTTACGGTTATCACGAAGTAAAATTGCCTGCCGGCGATATGATTTTGTATCCATCGACCAGCTTGCATGAAGTCACGCCAATCACTGCCGGTTGTCGAATTGCTTCATTTTTTTGGGTACAAAGCATGATCCGTGATGATGCAGAGCGGCATATGCTGTTTAATCTGGATCAGAGTATTCAAAACCTGAGAATGCAGCTGGGCGATCAGCATGCAGAGGTCATGAAACTGACCAATCTGTATCATAATTTAATGCGTAAATGGGCTGAACTTTAAAAGATGCCCTGACGTCAATGATCTTTGAAAATCATTGGATTTATTTTTTATTAAAATATACTGCGTTATGGCACTATTGAACGTAATAAATAACGAATTATGCCCAAATAGAGAAAATATAAAATACAATATTTAAAATAAGTGAAAATATTTCTCACCACTTGAACTTTATAAGAAAATCTTTATTACCATACGACTAAAATCCATAAAAATAGCAAAAACTTTTCGGGATAAGTGGATTAAACTTTAAATTATAAGTAAGGCATTTAGTGCATTTGGTGAAGCTAAACCACCAATATTTAGACCATATTTCAGGTTTGAACCAGACTGTCACTAAAACCCAATGAATAGACAAAATCTATGCCGCTGACCCACGCACCGCTTTAACCAAGATTACGGTACCCAAGTTAGCATAAGGAGCTCTCTCATGATGTTGGCTGATCCAAGTAAAAAATACCGTCGCATGTATCAACGTGTGGACTTACCAGACCGTCAATGGCCGAACAATGAAATCAACAAAGCGCCAATCTGGATGAGTACCGACCTGCGTGACGGTAACCAAGCGATCTTTGAGCCAATGAACATGGAGCAGAAATTCAAGATGTTCCAGATGTTGGTGAAAATCGGTTTCAAACATATTGAAATCGGCTTCCCGTCAGCATCTCAAATTGACTTCGATTTCACCCGTAAATTGATTGAAGAAGGTCATATTCCAGATGACGTTTATATCGAGGTCTTGGTTCAGGCACGTGATCATTTGATTCAGCGTACCTTTGAATCTTTACAAGGTGCGAAACGTGCCATTGTACATATCTATAACTCTAACTCGCCGACATTCCGCAATAAAGTCTTGAATGTTGATGTTGAGGGTGCAAAACAGTTAGCCATTAATGCTGCACAAAAAGTGAAAGAATATGCCGCAAAACAGCCGGAAACTGAATTCGTATTTCAGTACAGCCCTGAATGTTTTACTGCAACCGAATTAGAAGTCGCGAAAGATGTCTGCGATGCCGTCACTGAAATCTGGGAAGCATCTCCAGAGAATAAAGTGATCTTAAACTTACCTGCAACGGTAGAAGTTTCAGGTCCACACATCTATGCCGATCAAATCGAATGGATGCACCGTAACATTCAGCGTCGTGATGGCGTGATCATTTCAGTTCACTGCCACAACGACCGCGGCTGTGGTATTGCCGCTTCAGAATTGGCAATTATGGCTGGTGCTGACCGGGTCGAAGGTTGTGTATTTGGTAATGGCGAACGTACCGGTAACGTCGACGTGGCTGCGATTGCCTTGAACATGTATACCCAAGGTGTAGCACCAAACTTGGACTTCTCCAACATCAATGAAATCATTGCGACTGTGGAAGAATGTACCGGTTTACCTGTGCACCCGCGTCATCCATATGCCGGTGATTTGGTGTTTACTGCATTCTCGGGTTCGCATCAGGATGCGATCAAAAAAGGTTTCGAGTTCCAGAAAAACGAAGAAATCTGGGATATGCCGTACTTGCCAATCGACCCGAAAGATTTGGGTCGTGACTATGACGCAGTGATCCGTGTCAATTCACAGTCAGGTAAAGGTGGTATTGCTTACTTGTTAGAATCGAACTACAACGTGATCTTGCCGCGTCGTTTACAGATTGAATTCTCTCAGATCGTACAAAAACGTACCGATGAGCAAGGCACTGAAATCAGTGCGACTGAAATCTGGAAGTTGTTCAAAGAAACTTATGTGGATGCTAAAAACGTTCACTATTTTGCGAAAAACTATAAATTGTCGGATGACAATGGCAATCAGGTGATTGAGCTTGATCTTGAAATTGATGGCCAGTCACGTCGTGTTCGTGGTGAAGGCAATGGTCCAATTTCTGCGATTTTGGATGCACTTCAGTTGCCGATTGACGTGGTGAACTATGAAGAGCGCAGCATCAGTTCAGGTGCTCATGCCAAAGCCTTGGCCTTGATCGAACTTCAAGTGAAAGGTACTGGTAAATCTGCCTTTGGTGCCGGGGTACATGACAACATCGTGACCTCTTCCATCGAAGCAATTATTGCCTCGACCAACCGTCTGATTGATCAGGGTGTTTTAAGCACTGATCAGGTGATTGCTGCTGCGGTCTAAACGGCTGTATTAGAATTAGCAATAATTCATAGCACTAAAATGACTTTAGAAGGATACCGGCAAATGGTATCCTTTTATTATTCATACTAAAGATTTAAGGCGAATCCTCCCCGTGTCTTTTCCAGCTGACTCAGTGGGCATTGTTGTCCCACAAAAGTTCCAATTTGAAGAGCCGTTAGAGCTTGAATGCGGTCGCATCCTCCCACGTTTTGAACTGATGGTTGAAACTTATGGCGAACTCAATGCCGATAAGTCCAATGCCATTCTGATTTGTCATGCCCTTTCCGGTCATCACCATGCCGCAGGCTATCATCATGCAGATGATAAAAAAGCCGGCTGGTGGGATTCATGTATTGGCCCCGGCAAAGCCATTGATACTTCAAAATTCTTTGTGGTTTCACTGAATAATATTGGTGGCTGTAGCGGTTCTACCGGCCCGATCTCGCCAAACCCTGAAAATGATAACCGTCCTTATGGCCCTGATTTTCCACTGGTTACGGTCCGCGACTGGGTCAAAACCCAGGCCCTGCTCTCTGATCGTTTAGGGATTGATACCTGGGATGCCATCATTGGCGGTTCACTGGGTGGTATGCAGGCATTGCAATGGTCAGTGGATTATCCAAACCGTTTAAGAAAATGCGTGATTATTGCCAGCGCTCCAAAGCTTTCTGCACAGAATATTGCCTTTAACGAAGTGGCACGTCAGTCGATTTTGTCAGACCCGGATTTCCATAATGGTCGTTATCTGGAAAATGACAGCTATCCAAAACGTGGTCTGATTCTGGCGCGTATGGTCGGTCATATTACTTACCTGTCCGAAGAAGCCATGAAACAGAAATTTGGCCGCGATTTGAAATCAGGCAAATTTATGTATGGTTTCGATGTCGAATTCCAGGTCGAAAGCTATCTGCGTTATCAGGGTGAGCAGTTCAGCCGTAACTTCGATGCCAATACCTATCTGATCATGACCAAAGCGCTGGATTACTTTGATCCGTCGCGTGAATATGAACAGTCGCTTAAAAAAGCCATGGCCAATACCCAGTGCAAATTCCTGGTGGTGTCATTCACGACTGACTGGCGTTTTACTCCTGCCCGCTCACAGGAAATCGTGGATGCTTTAATTAGCAACCATAAACCTGTGAGCTATCTGGATATTGATGCCGAACAGGGTCATGACTCTTTCCTGTTCCCTATTCCGCTCTATGTAAAATCTTTGCGTGCATTCCTGGGTGGTGAAGAACACCTGAAAGCAACACCAAAGGAGGCCGTATAATGCGTATCGATCAACAACTCGCTGAAAAGTGGATCAAGCCCGGTTCTAGCGTACTCGACCTCGGGTGTGGCGACGGTGAACTGCTGGCACAAATGAGTAAAAAGCACGATATTCGTGCATACGGATTAGAAATTGATCAGGAAAAGATTGCAATTGCGGTCAGTCGCGGGTTAAATATCATCCAGCAGGACTTAAACCTCGGTTTAAGCCGTTTTGCCGACCAGTCTTTTGACAATGTGGTCATGGCACAAGCTTTGCAGGCTGTAGATGCACCTGACGTATTATTGCGTGATATGGTGCGTGTGGGGAAACAGGCCATTATTACCTTTCCGAACTTTGCACATTGGAAGACCCGGTCTTTCTTGGCAATCAAAGGGAGAATGCCGGTTTCTGAAGCCTTGCCGTATATGTGGTATAACACCCCGAATATCCACTTATGTACATTTCGTGATTTTGAAGCACTTTGTGCGGAAAATAATATCAAAATTATTAATCGACTCGCTGTGAACGGGAATCAAGAAGATAGTTTGCTAAGCAAGCATCTCCCTAATCTATTTGGTGAAGTCGCAATTTATCGAGTGAGCGCGCTATGAAAAAATTATTATTAAGTACGACGCTACTGGCGGGACTTTTTGGCATGCAAGCCCATGCAGATTATGTTGCACCGAGTCCTTCTATTGCCAGTCAAGCGGCTCAGTATTCCATCATGGATATCAATAGTCTGACCAAAGCGGCGAAAGCCGGTCAGGCTGGTGCACAGTTTTATCTGGCCACCAAATACCAGTATGGTAAAGATATACAAAAAGATGAACGACAGGCCTTTGCCTGGTATAAAGCTGCTGCGGATCAAGGTCTGGCAGTTGCACAGCTGAATGTAGGCCGTATGCTGGCAGATGGTATTGGCACCAGAAAAGATGAAGCGCTGGCACGTCAGTATTTTGAAAAAGCAGCTAGCCGTGGCGATAACCGTGCCAGCTTTAACCTGGCAATGATGGAAGAGAAAAAGAAAAACTATATGGGTGCTTACCAGTGGTATGAACTGTCTACCCGTGATGGCATGCTCGACAATAAAGTGATTACCCTTTCTGAAGGCAAGAAAACAGCATTGGCGGCCAACTTGACCCAGGAACAGATCCGTCAGGCGCGTGACCGTGCCGACAGATGGATTCAGGCACAATAAAGCTGAATGGTATAAATAGCACCTTCGGGTGCTTTTTTATTGCCTACAAACCCGCAATGGCAGTTAAAATAGCACGATTGATATTTAGAGAATGAGTGACACATGGCTTCTACAGATTGGTTATCCCAAGGCACACTGGTATTGGCAAGTAATAACAAAGGTAAAATTGCCGAGTTTGAGAAAATGTTTGCGGAACTGCAACTGCCGGTAGATGTGATTCCTCAAGGTCAACTGAATATCGAAGATGCCATCGAAGATGGCTTAAGCTTTGTTGAAAATGCCATTATCAAGGCACGCCACGCGGCTAAAATCTCAGGTAAACCGGCGATTGCCGATGACTCAGGCATTTGTGTGCCAGTTCTTGGCGGAGCTCCTGGGATCTACTCAGCACGTTATGCCGGTGAACATGGCAATGATGCCGCCAATAATGAAAAACTGCTGGCCAATCTCAAACCCTTACGCCAAGAAGGTGAAGCGATCGAGGGTATGTTTGTTTGTGTACTGGCACTGGTCCAACATGCCGAAGATCCCTTACCACAAGTCTTTCAGGGTATCTGGCACGGGAAAATTCTGGAAGCTGTGCGTGGTGAAAATGGTTTTGGCTATGACCCGTTGTTCTGGTTACCGGAACTCGGAATTTCCAGTGCAGAAATGAGCAAGGAAGAAAAGAATAAAATCAGTCATCGTGGACAGGCGATGCAGCTGTTTAAGAAGAGTTTGGCGAAGTAAGTTTTTGATCTCCTCCCTTTAGTAAAAGGGAGGTTGGGAGGGATTATTCACCTCTCCCCTTGCGAAACAGCGTTTCTCATCTCCTAAAAGTAGAGGGAATCTATAGCGTAGGCATCAACGCATGCACGATTACCCCATATAAGGCAATCAAGATCGCGCTGGCCAAAGTTCCCGAAGCAATATATTTGGCGGAATGGCCTGTTCCCTGATAATGGGTTTCCAGTGCCACAATATTGGCTGCAGGCGGCAATAAAAAGAACATCAGCAGTACCGCATAGGTCAGCGTCTGCTGCGGAATAGGTAAATAATAATAAGCGGCAACACACAGCAAAACCGCAAACAGCCCTCTATAAAAAATCAGTTGCAGACTGCGCATTAAATCAAAGCTGCTGATCCGCACATTGCTCAGCCACATTCCCAGCACACACATGCCACTAAAAGTCACCAGCACTTTATTGGCCTGATACAGCCTCTCTACCCAAGCGACTTGCTGCCACTGACTCAAATCCCAAAATGACAATAAGGCTGCCACTGACAGTGCCACCACTGGTGGTGAGAGCAGTACATTTTTTAAAATATAGCTGCTATCTTGTCTGGCTTCACTGACTGCCATCACCGCACAGACATTGCCAAACAAAGAACCACCGATGTACAGCGCCACCACAGTACTGGTCGCTTGCGGGCCAAAAACTGCCAGTGCAAAAGGAATTCCCAGCCATGCCCCATTTAAATAACTCAGGCATAAGGCACGTAGTTTATTTTTCAAGGTGAAATAAAATAGGGCAAAGAACAGACAGGAACAGAAAAAGCTGAAGGCAATCAGCCACAAACTGCCCTCTTGGTAAAACACCATGTTGTAGATAATCAGTACTGGAATCAGTACTCGGGCCAATAAAGACGCCAAGAGAGGTCGAACTGGTTTTAAATATTGCACCCCCCAATAACCGATCAGAAAAGACAGGAGGGGAAGAATTAAGGCCATGACAATACTGCTGAGATTTCCATATCAAGCTGTATGCTAGCACAGCTTAGTTTTTCTCAAATGATAGAATTTTTGATCTGAGTGATTCATACCCTGCTACTGTTTCGGCAAACTGTCATCAAAGCGTCACCGCGCTGTCATACAAGCCTGCTGAGATAGGTGCATGAAATATAGAGGATAAAATAATGGCAGGATTATCAATTTGGCATGTGCTGATTTTTGCAATTGTGGTGATTTTATTGTTCGGTACATCAAAACTTAAAAATCTGGGTAAAGACGTCGGCGGCGCGATTAAAGACTTTAAAAAATCAGTCAAAGATGAAGAGGCAGAACAAGCTCAGCTTGCAGAGCCACGCACCATTGATGCTCAGGTCAAAACTCCTGAACATTCGGTTAAAAGTTAAGAGTTCGCTATGCTCAATATTGGAATGACCGAGCTGCTGATTTTCGGGATTATTTCGCTTTTGGTTCTTGGGCCAGATAAGCTTCCGGAAGCAGTACGTTTTGTCGGAACATGGTACGGCAAGATCAAGCGTATGGTGAGCAATGTTCAGAATGATCTTGATCGTGAATTGCGCCTGTCTGAGCTACGTGAACAGATGCAGGCTGAAATGCAGCGGATTCAGGAACTGGAGGCCAAGATGCAGGCACAAGTGGCTAATTTGCAGCAGCCGATTGTAAGCGATGAAGTAAAAATAAAATCGCAAGCTGTCCAGCCCTTGCTCAGCTATCAGCCGGTGATACAGCCTGTATCACCCGTGTATTTACCCAAGCCTACAGCAATTCAAACCGTGATTTCCGAACAACGCTATACAGAAATGAAGGTGGCCGTATGACATCCTTGCCGACCACACCAGCCTCCAATGATGCTGCAGCACTGAACCTCGAACAGATGCCGATTACCCAGCATTTGATCATCTTAAGAAAGCATCTGTTTAAAGTGGTTGCTGTCCTGATTGGCCTGTTTTTCTGCTTATTGCCCTTTGCCAATCAGACTTACCAGTGGTTGTCTGAACCCTTACGGGCACAGCTACCTGCCAGCTCAACCATGATTGCCACAGATGTCACTGCAACCTTCATGGCACCTTTTAAGCTGAACTTCTTTGTCGCGCTGATGATCGCGATGCCGTTTATCCTGTATCAGCTCTGGACCTTTATTAAGCCTGCGCTGTATGCCAAAGAAAAGAGCCTGGCCTTGCCACTTTTGATCGGCAGTATCGTGCTGTTTTATACTGGCATCAGCTTTGCATACTTTGTGGCATTGCCCTCAATTCTGCATTTTTTTATCAGTGTTTCGCCTGAAACCGTAGCCCCGATGACCGACATCAACAGTTATCTCAGCTTCTGTTTAAAACTGTTTCTGGTCTTTGGTTTTACCTTTGAAATCCCGATTATTACCCTAGTTCTGATCTTGATTGGCGCAGTTTCAACACAAACCCTGGTCGAGAAACGGCGCTTTATTATTGTCGGCTGTTTCTTTGTAGCAATGTTCGTGACCCCACCGGATGCCCTGTCGATGATCATGCTGGCTGTCCCGATGTGGCTGCTGTTTGAACTGGGTTTGTTGGCAGGAAAACTGATTGAAAAGCGTCGTTTAACCGATCAATAATAACAAGAATCCAAAAACAAAAAGAATCGTATTTAACTCAGGCAGCCTTGGCTGTCTTTTTGTTTAAATTTACACCAATATATTGATTTATTTAACTTTATTGAAATATAGACTTAACCATTTTGTCATACTTTAGGTCTAATTTGTTCATAACTTTATAACCAAGCCTTTTTTGCTAGGAACTAAAAATGACATACCAAACACCCTATCATGAAGATCAAGAGCTAGATAATAACAACTCAAATAACATGCACTTTCGTGATATTTTAGAGCAGCGTATTTCTCGTCGTAGCTTAATTAAAAAAACAGCTAGTGGCGCTGCAGCATTGGCTTTGGCTTCTAGCCTGACCGCATGTAGCGATGACGATGATAATGCAAATATTGGGGATGATGAGAACAAACCAACTCCTCCAGCGGACAACAATGTACGTCCAGAAAAATTAAGCTTTAGCCCGGTGAAGAAAAACCTGGATGACTGGGTTACTGTTCCTGAAGGCTATACAGCCACTGTCCTCTATGCAATGGGTGACTCGATTCATCCACTTTACCCAGACTGGAATGATAGCGAGGTTCCATCGGGTCCAAGCTTTCAATTCCGTGCGGGTGACTGCCATGATGGTATGAGCTATTTTGGTTTAAGCACTAAAACTGGCCGTTATGAGGAAAATGCATCTGAGCATGGCCTGCTGGTGATGAACCATGAATACATCAATCAAACTTTTTTACACCCTAAGGGTGCAACTAAAGTAGATGGTCGCCGTCCAGAAGATGAAGTCATTCGTGAAGTGAATGCACATGGTGTTTCAATTGTGCATGTTAAGAAAAATACAGAGTCTCAGGCTGTTGAAATTGTAAAATCATCTCCCTTTAACCGCCGTATTACGGCTTCAACAGTGATGGATTTTGCTGGGCCGGTAACGACCTCTCCATTAATCCACACAGCTTTCTCTCCTAACGGTCGTCAAACTCGCGGTACACAAAATAACTGTGGTAATGGCTATACACCATGGGGTACATATTTAACTGCCGAAGAAAATTTTATTGGTTATTTCCAACGTTCAGGAACAGACCAGTATGCAGCACGCACTGAAGCTGAAAAAATAGCACTTAAACGTTATGGCTTAGGTTTAGAGATTTCTTATCAAACTGAAAAAAATGCCGACGGTACAGTTAAACGTGATGAGAAAGGCAGCATCATTTATATTAAAGATGCCTTTGGTGAAAAAATCCCTGAACTGGATGACCAAGGCCGCACTATTTATTTAGATAAATCTTCTCGTTATGCCTGGGAAACAGCGCCAGCAAGTCTTGAATCACAAGATATGTATGACCGTTGGTCAGCGGACGTTACTAAGGCGTCAGCAAGTCAAGACTATCGTAATGCACCGAATACCTTTGGCTGGATTGTAGAGATTGATCCATTTGATAGTCGCTCAAACCCAGTAAAACGTACAGCTTTAGGTCGTTTTGCGCATGAAGACTGTCGTGCTAGCCGTGCCGTTGAAGGTCAACAGTTTGCCTTCTACATGGGCGATGACTCACGTGGTGAATACATTTACAAATTTGTCTCTGATGCAAAATGGGATCCAAAAGATATCAATACCGGCTACCGTGCTGGTGACAAATATATGAATAACGGTAAGTTCTATGTGGCCAAGTTCAATGCAGATGGAACTGGTCAATGGATTGAACTTGCTCATGGTAAAAACGGTTTAACTGCACAAAATGCAGTATATCCATTTAGCTCTGATGCAGATGTATTAACTTTTGCACGTTTAGCAGGCGATGCCGTTGGTGCAACGAAGATGGACCGCCCTGAATGGGTAGCTGTTAACCCAGAGAATGGTGAGGTCTACGTTACCCTGACCAATAACAGTAACCGTGGCAATAACTCGGCACAACCTGTTGATGCTGCCAACCCACGTAATTACTCAGATCCTGAAGGCGGTAAAGGTAATGTGAATGGCCATATTATTCGCTTTAAAGAGGAAAATACCGCATCAGAAAGCTTTGAATGGGATATCTACTTGTTCGGTGCTGAAGCATCGATGGATGCCAATATCAACCTGTCTGGCTTAAATGATAATAATGATCTGTCTTCACCAGATGGTATGTGGTTTGACCCTCGCGGTGTACTCTGGATTCAGACTGATGACGGCGCTTATACAGATGTAACCAACTGTATGATGCTGGCAGCATTACCTGGACAAGTTGGTGATGGTGGTGTAGTAACAACCTCTAATGGTCAAGCAACAATTGCTGGTGCCAAAGTGACCGATGAAAATCTACGTCGCTTCCTGACCGGTCCAGTAGAGTGTGAAATCACTGGTGTCACCATGACACCGGACTACAAAGCAATTTTCATCAACGTACAACATCCGGGTGAAGATTCTAAAAAATTTGATGCTCCAACCAGTAACTGGCCTGCCAGCCAAACAGATCGTTCGAACAAGACAGCACGTCCACGTTCAGCAACTGTTGTGATTACGCGTAATGATGGAGGCACCATTGCTAGCTAAGTAATTTTTTGTCTAACTTCAAAAATTTAGATAATTTTTTAAAATGCCGACATCTGTCGGCATTTTTTTATTCCATTATTTTTGCAGAGCAATGATTTTCTCAATGGTATGACCTGCGGTTGCACCTTGTTGTGACTTTTCAATCCAGTGCCATTGTTGAGGCTGCATTCTCAAAAAATTGGAACAGCGCGTGCCATAGGCTGGGCTTTGAATAAATGTCGAAGACAGCAGATGTTCCATTTCAATCGAAATCCCTGTTTCGGGTAGTAGTTCAGGAATCACTTTACGTTCATCTTCCAGAATATCCCACACGGCATAACAGAGATCCGACTCAGGTATATCGGGATGCTGCATCATGGGCAGGAATTCCTGGGTAAAGCGCTTGCGTAAGTGACGGGTCTTTTCCCAATGCTCAGTCAGCAAACCATTGGATACCACATATACACCGTGCGCCAACACTTGCGCTGCTTCACCACGGTTGCTCATATAGACCGCCTGCTCTCGATCACCGACAAACAGGTTAAAGCCTGCATAGTCACATTGCTTTTTTTCCAGTTCCTGGGCAAACCGAATTGGTGTTAATTCAGCTTCAAGAAAATCCTGAAGAATATGACCGCGTGAAGTCGGATAAGACTTTTGGTCCTGCCCATCTCTAAAATTGGTAATCACCGCCCATCTTCCTGCCGCCGTCACTCCCATCCAGGTGCCGCCTGACTGCAGATCCTGTCCGGCAATAATCGGACTATTTTCCCATTCATGCAGTGCCTGTGTAGGCCGCTGATAGAATTCATCCCGGTTCGAAATCAGACATAACGGGGCCTGATCTAGAACCCGCCACGCCAATGCCACGATACACATAATTTACGCTCTCGATCTTTACACATTGAATGTACAACATTTTTCTTTGCTTTAAGCTAAAATCTGTGCAAAACAGAATCACAAGGAACAGGAATGCTAACCTATCCCAATATTGATCCCGTCGCGATTTCGCTCGGGCCCTTACAAGTCCACTGGTATGGACTGATGTACTTACTGGCATTTTTATTTGCCTGGGGATTGGCGACGTTTCGCGCCAAACAACGTGGCTGGACACCGGATATGGTGTCTGACCTGATTTTCTTCGGTGCACTCGGTGTGATCATTGGTGGCCGTGTCGGTTATGTCTTCTTCTACGGTTTTTCCCAGTTCCTGGCCGATCCTTTATGGCTGTTCCAGATCTGGACCGGCGGTATGAGTTTCCACGGCGGTTTCCTCGGGGTCATTCTGGCCATGTTGTGGTGGTGTAAGAAATATAAGATGACCTGGTTCCAGACTCTGGATTTTATCGCACCTTGCGTACCGACAGGCTTGATGTTTGGCCGAATTGGTAACTTTATTGGTGGCGAACTGTATGGCCGTCAGGTCACCGACCCAAACTTTGCCTGGGGCATGATCTTTCCGACCGATCCCCTGCAACTGGTGCGTCATCCATCTCAACTCTATCAGGCGCTGTGTGAAGGCCTGATCCTGTTTATTGTCTTATGGTGGTTCAGTTCCAAGCCTCGTCCACGTATGGCAGTTTCTGCGCTGTTCCTGATCGGTTATGGCCTGGCACGTTTTGTGGTTGAATTCTTCCGTGAGCCGGACAATGGTCAGCTGTTTATTGGCTGGATGAGCAAAGGACAATTCCTGAGCCTGCCAATGATCCTGATTGGCTTGTGGATGATGTGGTATGCCTACCATAAGAAAATATATGATTGGGGTTCAAACAAAAATAGCTAAGAAAATCGCGTAATTTAGCGAGGCAAAGGCCTCGCTTTTTTATACTCAAAATATGCTAAAGTGCCGATTATCTCTTCTATTCTTTCATTATTATGCTTGAGTTCTGGTTTAATCCGCAGGTATCTGTTCTCAAAAAACTGTTGATCTTTATTGTGATTGCAGCGACAGCTGCAGGCTTGTACTGGATGGAACCACTGCCCTTAGATTCGATTTTGATGTTTGTCGGTACCGGCATCATTTTTCTGATTTGTCGTTACTGCAAAATCCACTTTGCCAGCAAAAACCCGACCGGTTTGCTGTATAGATTACTGACCTGGATTCCAATTGCCTTATTGATTGCTTTAGTTTTTATGAATATGCAACAGGGCGAAATCCTGATTCCGGGTGCACAAGGCATTGCATTTATGGCACTGGCGATTTGCCTATTTTCACCATTGTCGCTGCTCAATCAAAACAAATCAGATTCGGGTTCACCCCATGCTTGAATTTTGGTATTCCGAACGCTGTAGCCGTCAAATCAAACTCATCGTCATCATCGCGACCTGTATTTTGATTTATACAGCATCAACTGTAGCCCAGTTAGATCCAGTATTTGTTGGGGTGAGTTTAGTGATTGGAATTGTCATGCATTTACTGCACCATTTCCGTCTGAAAATTTCGAAATCCAATCCCTATGCAAATGGCTTTAGCGCCTTGAGCCGGGTCATTCCCATCATTGCCTTAATTACCCTGTTTGGCTATTTGCCCGAACAGCGCCAGCAATGGGGTAAATTTGCCTTGGGTCTGCAATGTCTTGGCTTTGCCGCGATTGGATTATTTATCGTTTCAATCTATGAAAGCCGTGCGAAGCGTTTTGAGGACTGATCACTTCGCAGTGTTTTCTTAGAAGTAAGTTTCCAGACGATAATAACTATAAGTCACGTTTTTATTGCGATAAACCGCATGATCTCGCTGTTTAAAATCCGATACCCAGGCACTACCTGAATAAGCCGCGATATGTCCATATTTATGGCCCTGAGTACGGTCAATAATATAGATATCGCCTTTTTTCGGCCGATCAAAAGAAGCATTAATTTTCTTATAGCCCAGCTGCATCAGGGTACTTCCCCAATCTGCCGCTGCGACCGGATGATTCACAATTTTCGCACCCGAGGATTGCAGACCGACACGAATACTGCGCGCACATTTCTGTGTACTGGTATTTCGGGTAATGCCTTGCAGATAACTGGTAAATTTCTCGATATTGATACGATGGCCATTGCTTACGCCTGAAGCGTTACGGACAGTAGCTTGCTGGGATGACTTTTTAGGTCTTTGCTCCGATTGGGAACGCACCATGATATTCGCTTGGACAGGAGCATGTACTTCGCTCATGTTTACTTGATGATCATAGATCATGCCTTACCAACCGCTCCTCGCCTGTAATTTAGGCTTTCATATTGTTAACAAGCCGAGAATACTAGTCGTTTAAATGTTATCTTTCACATTAAAAATGTAAATAAATTTGTCTATTTTTGCGGCATTCAAATTAAGCCGTTCTTTCTAATACAGTTACAAAACCCATCATCTTTGCAAAAAAAATGTAAAGCAAAGCCAATTCCAATGCCTTGCAAAGCTTTTTCAGCCTGAAATACGCAAAATGAGTCCTTATCTTTTTCTACTCAAACGTGTGGATTTAATCTGTAGCTCGGCCATTTTCAGATAACATTTCACCACATGATTACATCATTTTGAGCTTTACCGCCTGTATTACACTGATGCGGCATTTTTAAACCTTGAACTAAACTTTAAATATTGAACTAAACAGAGAAGAAAAATGAGTCAGACTTTAAGTACCGTTTCAAATTTTAATTTAGAACAATATTTAAGTACCTGGTATGACATTGCACACTTGCCGATGAAGCACCAACCTGAAGACAGCACCGATATTTCTGCTGTCTATAGCTTGAATGAAAATGGCAAGGTTCGGGTTCAGAACCGTTGTCTGGATGGTTATGGCAAACTGGATGAAGCCATTGCTGAAGCGACCATTATCGATGCAGAACATGCCAAGCTTGAAGTCAGCTTTTTACCTGAAGGCCTGCGTTGGATTCCGTTCACCAAGGGTGATTACTGGGTATTAAAAATCGATCCAGATTATCAGACCGCGCTTGTAGGCGAACCGAATAAAGAATATTTATGGCTACTGCATCGCGGTACCAGTCTGGATGAAACCATTCAACGCGAATATTTAAGTTATGCAGAATCCTTGGGATATGATCTGTCTGATCTGATTCATACAGTTCATACGGGCAATAAAACCGCTTAAGTCTTTTTAGCAATGAGCACCCTTTTTGGGTGCTTTTTTACATTTAATGCAATATCAGAAATATTAGAAAAAAATGTTATGATGCATTCAATTCAATTTGCCCAGCTCAACAGAAAACGGCTTTATCTGAGATAGACTTTTTTTTCTGAAAAAAGGTAATTTAAACAAATTTTTAAGAGAGACCTATGCGCCAATATCTTGACCTTTTACAACATATCCTCGACAACGGCGGCGATAAAGGCGACCGTACCGGCACAGGGACACGTTCGGTATTTGGTCATCAGATGCGCTTTGATCTTTCCCAAGGTTTTCCTTTACTCACCACCAAAAAAGTTCATTTCCGTTCTATCGTGATTGAACTGTTGTGGTTCCTGAAAGGCGATACCAATGTTCAGTATTTAAAAGACAATAAAGTCTCGATTTGGGACGAATGGGCGACCGCAGAACAGACTGCGCGTTTTGGCCGTCCTGAAGGCGAATTAGGCCCAGTGTATGGTCACCAATGGCGTAATTTTGGTGCCAGTAAAAATGCAGACAATAGCTATAACCAGGACGGTTTTGACCAGATCAAATGGTTGATCAATGAAATTAAAACCAATCCAAATTCGCGCCGTCTGATTGTATCGGGCTGGAACCCGAATGAAGCGGGTCAGGTCGCATTACCACCTTGCCATACCCTGTTCCAGTTCTTTGTGCACAATGGCAAATTGTCTTGTCAGTTGTACCAGCGCAGTGCCGATGTATTTTTGGGTGTACCATTTAATATTGCCAGCTATGCTTTGTTGACGCATATGATCGCGCAAGTCTGTGATCTGGAGGTCGGTGACTTTGTCTGGACTGGTGGCGATACTCATTTGTACAGCAACCATTTTCAACAGGCACAGTTACAGCTCAGCCGTGAGCCATTAGGCCTCTGTCAATTAAAACTAAATCCGGAGATCAAAGACCTGTTCGATTTCAAATTTGAAGATATCGAAATTGTCGGTTATGAATCTCATCCAGGAATTAAAGCCCCTGTCGCTGTTTAATTTTCTTTATTATAAAATTCCCTCTCCTCCTCGGAGAGGGCTAGGGAGAGGCCTTTTACCACGCGTGAATCGCCAACTCCTTTCAAAATATATTCCCGGCCCTAAAGCGTGAAGGCAATCAAGATAAATTGTGAACCTCTCCTTCGTACCAGTAAAAAATTACACGAAGGGCTTTGGGTTTGATGAGAAGGATCAATACATGTCATTTCAAGATTTAGAAGTTGTACACGTCGTCGCCATCGATCAGCAGCGTTGTATCGGCAAGGGCAATGACCTACCTTGGCATATCTCTGCCGACCTGAAACACTTCAAGGAAATTACCCAAGGCGGTGTGGTGGTGATGGGTCGCAAGACACTAGAGTCGATGGGACGTAATCTACCTAAACGGGTGAACTGGGTCATTACTCGTGATCCAAACTGGGCATTTGCAGGTACCAAAGTCGCTTATAGCATTGAAGATGCACTGAGCCAAGCCGTGGCAGATGTGAAAGCTTCAGAAAAGCCTGAAACCATTTTCATCATTGGTGGCGGTGAAATCTTTAAACAGACCATGGAGATCACAGACCGTCTAGAACTGACGCATGTCGAACTGGATGTACAGGGCGATGCCTATTATCCAGCGATTCCAGCAGAATTTAAAAAAGTCGCTGCCGAGCAACATATCGACGACAAAACCGGCATTGCTTTTGAGTTCGCAACCTACAGAAAATAAAACCTATTTCTCATGAAAAAGTGATGATGCAGGGACGCGAATACATCTCCAGACATTGGAGTCTGTGGCTACTGGGCAGCCTGTTTACTTTATTCGTCCTTCTGTCGAGCCTGTGGTTCAGCCTGATGCTCTGGGTTCATCAACCCCTCGGAAAAATCGGCAGCTTGATGCTGATTGGACTCTGGCTGACCTTTGCGCTGGTCGTTCTCGGGATTTATTTCACCCGGCATCTGATCTCCCGCCAAGTGGATAGCGTTCTTTATCTTCTGGCCTTTTTATTCTGTCTGCTGGGATATTTCAGTCTGGAAGCGCGTCAGGATCGAGAGTGGAATCCTGAGGGTTCCCAGCTTCTGCATTATGAGCAGCAAGGCGATCAGGTTACCTTACACAATATCCGCAACTTTGACTGGCAGGCCGATGGTCGCTATATCGAACGCTGGGAAAGCCGCAGTTTTGATCTGAATCAGATTACTGGCGTGAACATCATTACTTCCTACTGGATGGGGCCTAAAATTGCCCATACCCTGGTCAGCTTCGATTTTGCCAATCAAAAGCCACTCACCTTCTCGATTGAAATTCGCAAGGAAAAGAATGAAGAGTTTTCAGCGATTGGTGGCTTTTTCCGAAAATATGAACTGAGTCTGGTCGCATCGGATGAAAAGGATATTGTCTATACCCGTAGCAATGTCCGTGGTGAACAGGTCTATTTTTTCCCAGTCAAAATGCCGCAAGCTCAGGCTAAAGCGCTATTCAAGGAATATCTGCGTCAGGCCGATGAACTGGCCCAAAAGCCAAAATGGTACAATACCCTGACCAGTAATTGCACCACACTAGTCTTTGATATGGTTCAGGCGATATCGCAACAACAGCTACCCTCAGATTACCGGTTGCTTGCCTCCGGCTATTTACCGAATTATCTCTATGATCTTAAAGTACTGGAACAGTCTTGGGATATGCACACCTGGTATCAACGGGCACATGTCAATCCACGGGTAGAACGCACCGCTAATCTCTCCAGTCAGGACTATTCACGCCTGATCCGGCAGGGCCTACCAAAACCCGACATGCAATAACTGTGTAGCAAATCCACTTCAATAAAGATACAAAATCAACTGGAACCTTGAACATTTTTTTGTTTATATACAAACAGCTAGTCAATGATCAGAGTATCTCTCATGCTAAAAAAATTAACTGCAATCGCGATTCTAGGCTCGGTTTTAACGGTCATGGGCTGCGAAACTGTACCCAATACAGCCACGACACAAACCGCGAATCATTTACAACTTTTGCAAAATCGTATCTGGATTGCAACCCAGATTGGCAATACTGAAATCAAGACGGTGCCAACCGCACGCAATGTTCCGAGTCTGCAATTTGATGCCAGTACCCAGCGCGTTTCAGGTTCAGATAGCTGTAACCGGATTATGGGCAGCTACACAGCAGCAAAAGACACGCTGACCCTGAGCCAGATGGCCACTACCCGTATGGCCTGTATGAACAACGATCAGCTTGATCAGAAATTTAATGAAGCTTTAGCCAAAGTGACTCATTATCAAGTGTTTGGTAAAACCTTAAAATTACTGGATCGCCATGGAAATCTCTTGATCCAGCTGGAAAGTGCTGTTCAGCCGCGTTAATACTTCCCTACAAAAAGCCTGTATGGACAGGCTTTTTTATCTTTCATACTGATGAGCTGGAATTTAACCATCAGCCCGATTGAGTTATTTAATTGAATGAGGAATCAACCATGCAACAGGCACTTTTCGGTGGGGGATGCTTTTGGTGTACTGAAGCCGTATTTTTACAGATTCAGGGAGTTCAGCAAGTCGTCAGCGGTTACGCAGGTGGGCACACAACTCAGCCAAACTATGATGATGTCTGTGGTGGCAATACCGGCCATGCCGAAGTCATTCTGATCGATTTCGATGAAAACCAGATTAACTATAACCAATTGCTCGATGTCTTTTTTGCGACCCATGATCCAACCACATTAAACCGTCAAGGCAATGATGTCGGCACCCAGTATCGTTCTGTGATTTATTATCTGAATGATGAACAGCAGCAACAGGCGCAGCAGGCGATGGATGCCCTGAAAGCCGATGGCATCAATGTGGTAACTGAACTGAGCCCTGCCCCGACTTTCTATCCGGCGGAAGACTATCATCAAAACTTCTTTGCCAAGAACCCGACCCAGGGCTATTGCAATTTTGCCATTCCGCCAAAATTGAATAAATTACGCAGCAAATTTACGACCTTGCTAAAAACTCATTAAGATTCATGAAAAATGGGCATAAAAAAAGCGACTGCAATCAGTCGCTTTTTTTATTACCTGAATCTTAGTTATCGGTTGCAAAAGCAATATCGCTGAGTCCGGCTCCACTCGCACGCGACATGACTTGCGCCACTGAGTCATAACGTGATTCTTTATCCGCTTTCAGCACAATGGTCGGCTGACGTTCAGCTTGGCCCGCTTCATTAAAACGGGTTTCAAGTTGTTCTAGCGTCAGTACATCACCATTCCAAGCAATGTCACCTTTGGCATTGATACTGATCGTGACATTTTCAGGCGGCAGATCGATAATCTCCGCAGTGGTTTGTGGCAAGGTTAATGGAATTGATGGGTTCGCAACGGTCGCTGTCACCAGAAAGATGATCATCAATACCAACATAATGTCGATGAGGGGAATGAGGTTCATCTCATTCATGCCTACATCGTTGTCTTCACCCAGTTGAAAAGCCATTAAACTTGACCTCCCACGAAACTCTGTTGTGTTACTTTTTCATCAGACTTTTTTGCAGCAGATTCCTGTTGCAGCATGGTATCAATCAACAGACCATGTGCCTGATCTTGTAATTCATGAGCCAAGCCACGATTAGCACGGACACAGATGTTATAAGCCAGTACCGCAGGAATCGCGACTGCCAGACCTAAGCCAGTCATAATCAACGCTTCACCGACTGGGGTTGCCACTTGTGCCAGACCTGCCTGACCACTTTTACCAACAGCAACCAGCGCATGGAAGATACCCCATACCGTACCGAATAAACCGACAAATGGAGAGATCGATGCGATGGTACCCAGAACTGATACACCTTTTTCGGCATTGGCTTTTTCTGCTGAAATCTGGCGTAACAGCGCCTGTTCTGCCACTGCTTTACGCTGTTCAAAGCCCAAAGGAGCCAGCTTGGTTTTCAGTTTTTCCAATGCTTGAGATAACTGAGCATAGGCAATCTGTTTCAGTTGGCGAGTGCCCATCAAACGCAGCACAAAAATGGTCCATGTCGCAATCGACATTGCCAATAACACGAAATACAGCGTTTTACTGACTGCATCAGCGTGTTGCCAATAAACTGAAAAGTTCATATTCGAACTCCTAATGGGTGAGCCGTTATTTAACCTGAAAATCGAAAGGCTGTTCCACACGGGTTGGATAAGCCACACCATTTTCAACATATTTAGTGAGTTGTGCACGACGTACCGCGGCTTCTACTTTGCGCGTTACTGCCGGGCTACAACTTGAATTTCGTGCAGTTGCAGAAACCACTTTACCCTGCTCATTCGCTGAAACATCTACTACCAGTGAACAGGCTGATTTTAATTCACCTGCAGAGAGCGAGACTTTGGGTGAACGCTGCCAGGACACGCCCCCACCAATCGATACACTTTTCGGGGATGGCGGCGCAGCAGGTGCTGGCGGTGCCACAGGCGCAGGTGGCGCGACTGGAGCAGGTGCCGGTTTAACTTTAGTTTCAGTGACCACTGTCGGTACAACCGGACTTGGGGTTGGTTTTGCTTCAACTGGCGGTGCTTTAACCACTTTTGGCTCTTCAGCCTTTTTCACCTGCTCGATTTTTTCTACTTTTTTCGGTGGTGGTGGCAGCGGTTTATCGACAATTTTGACTTCTTTTGGCTTAGGCGGCTCTTTTTGTGGCTCGGCCTTCGGCTTTGGCGGTAAAGGTTTTGGCGCTTCCTGGAGTTTTACAAAGCGCACTTTTAAGGGTTGCTTATCAATGGGTGCCAGCTCAGGTGCTTTCATCTGGCTGATCGCATATAACACACCCACATGCCCAACCAGTACAGCCGCCACGATAGAGATGACTTTCTTTTTCATCTGATTTGGCGGTGTAGGCATTTGGGGCGCAGCAACTTGACTCATTAAATCTATTACCTTGAGGAGATGATGTGGAACAAACTATCAAGCTCATCGGTTAGCACAATTAAAGTATGCCAATAATAAATGAGAAGTGTTTTCATTTGCAACCGCTAATCCTTCCTTTGACTGACTTTTTTGCATCAAAACAAAAAAGGCACACTAAAAGTATGCCTTTTTAAAACTCAATGCAAGTCTTATTGGAACACGACAGTCTTGTTGCCATCGACAATAATACGGTCTTCCAAATGCCATTTTACCGCACGGGCCAATACATTACGTTCCACATCCTGACCGAGTTCACGTAACTGCTCAACGGTAAAGTCATGGTTCACGCGCTCCACATCCTGCTCGATGATCGGACCTTGATCCAGATCAGCAGTCACATAGTGTGCAGTTGCACCAATCAGCTTCACACCTTTTTCATAGGCCTGTTTGTACGGATTGGCACCTACGAAAGCTGGCAGGAAAGAATGGTGAATGTTGATCACTTTCATTTCCCACTTGCTGACAAATTCTTCATCCAGAATCTGCATATAACGCGCCAGCACCAACAGGTCATTGCCTTGCATCAACTGGTCGATTTCTGCATAAGCTTCAGGTTTGTTGTCTTTGGTCACCGGCACAACTTCGAATGGAATGCCAAAATTTTCAACTGCTTCGCGTAAAGTCTCGTGATTCGATACTACTTTGGTAATTTCACAAGGCAGACCACCACGCGCATGACGCCATAACAGCTCAAGCAAGGCATGATCGACTTTAGACACCAGAATACCGACTTTTTTCACATCACTGACCAGAGCCAGACGCCATTGCATGCCATAGCGTTCTGCCACATTCGCTGCAAAAGTCTGGATAATACTTTCTTTACGACTTTGAAGATTATCTAATTCAAATTCAACGCGCATGAAGTAACGTCCGCCCTGCGCTGCTGTCGCATATTGGTCAAGCGCAGTAATGTTGGCACCTTGATGATACAAGAAGCTCGAAACAGCCTGCACGATGCCCGGCTTGTCTTCACAAGTAATCAATAAACGTGCGGTGTTAGCAGTCGTCATATTCATGTTGGTTTAAGTCACTAATCAGTTAAATTAAAAATAAGCCGAGTATTCTAGCGCGTTTCTTGGATATTCTGAATAGTTTGTTCAGATTCAGAATCTTTAGATGACGACAGGCTGGCAAAAAGTTCCGAAGAGCCCAAACTACTCAATAAACCTTCATAGGTTTGACGACTTTCACCACGTAAATACGCCCCTTCCAGGAATACCATTTGACGGAGTGCCTGCCAGACCCATTTTTCTTCCAGCGTATTGGAATCGGTTAAATGACCTGACATATACAGGAAGTTGGTCCAGTTGGTCAGTACAATCCACAGGTTAATGATCAGGGCTTCAATTTCTGAATCGGTCATGTCCATCAGGCCTGCATTAACAAAGCCTTTATAAATTTTCTGGCCCTGCTGCATCACCTGTCCGGCAAAGCGTGGATACATCTTGCGAAAATCTTCGTTATTTTCTACCAGATGATAGACATCACGATGCAGGAAACGGTAAGCCCATAACTGGCTGCTCAGCACCTGAAAATAATGCACCTTATCATTGGCATCCAGTGCACGGTCATCCGGCAGCGCCAGCATTTCCAGGGTCTGATGCTGGTACTGTTCCATCAATTCTTTAATAATTTCATTTTTATTGCGGAAATGATAATACAGGTTACCCGGGCTCATGCCGAGTTCAGCCGCAATGTGATTGGTGGTTACCGATCGTTCGCCACGCTCGTTAAACAGCTGCAAACTGAGCTGCAAGATACGCTCTTTAGTTTTTAAGGTTTTGGTTTGGGACATCCTAAAATAACCATTCAGTTCATGCATTAGCAGGCTAACACACAAAGTCACTTGACTAATTAGAGTATTTGCTCTAAAAATTAATTAATCGATTTTTGAATAATGGTAGTGCGGCATGAACAGTCACACAAAAACAACATCAATGACACCACATTTTTTTGATAGCCAATATCTGAATGAAGTCTTGGCGCAACAAAAACACGCTTACTTACACTACCCTCTGCCGACTGCAAAGGAACGTATCGATCGTTTAGCTCGACTTAAGCGTATCTTAGTTAAGTATCAAGATCAATTTGCTGATGCAATTAATCAGGACTATGGTAACCGTTCCATTGGGGAAACCAAGATTGGTGAACTGCTCACCTGTCTGGAACATATCAAATATTACAGCAAAAACCTGACCCGATGGATGAAACCTTCCAAGCGTCATGTCGGCATTATTCATCAGCCGGCAAAAGCCTGGGTACAATATCAGCCTTTGGGCGTAGTCGGAATTATCGCACCGTGGAACTATCCGCTGTTGTTGTCGATTGGCCCTTTGATTTGCGCACTAGCGGCCGGCAACCATGCCATGATCAAAATTTCCAGTGCATCCGCTGCTTTTGGTGAAGTTCTGGAAAAAGCCCTGGCTGAAGCCTTCCCTAAAGAATTGGTCGCTGTGGTGAATGGTGGTGGTGTGATTTCAGATGCTTTCTGTCGTTTGCCTTTCGATAAACTGATTTTCACTGGCTCAACTGCAGTCGGTAAAACCGTCATGGCAGCCGCTGCCGAAAATCTGGTTCCGGTGATTCTGGAACTGGGCGGTAAATCGCCGGTACTGGTGCATCCATCGATTGATCTGCGCGATGTCGCGCAGCGGATTGCGGTGGGTAAACTCTGGAATGCCGGTCAGACCTGTGTAGCTCCGGACTATATGTTCTTGCCTCGCGGGAAAACTGCCGAGTTCATTGATCACTTTAAAGCCTGTGTCGAAAGTATGTATCCGGATATCACCCATAATCAGGATTACACCTCGATTATTAATGTCAAACAATATAACCGTCTGCAAGGCTATCTGGATGATGCGCGTGAACAGGGTGCGCAAGTCATTGAAATTAATCCGCGTAGTGAAAACTCGGCTGATCTGCGCAAGATTGCACCGACCATCGTGACCAATGTCACCCCGATGATGCAGATCATGCAGCATGAAATCTTTGGCCCACTGTTACCGATCATGGAATATGATCAAATTGACGATGTCATCGACTTTATTAATAGCCGTCCGCGTCCACTTGCTTTATACTACTTCGACTTTGATCAGGCGCGTGCCGATTATGTCGCACAGCGTACCCATTCAGGGCATTTCGGGCAAAATACGGTACTGACCCATGTTGCGCAGGATGATCTACCATTTGGGGGTGTCGGTGCATCAGGTATGGGTAAATACCATGGCCCAGAAGGCTTCTTCAGTTTGTCGCATGAACGCTCAGTAATGTCGAATCCAAAGCTGTACAGCTTGAAATACATTCTGCCACCGTTCAATAAACCGATTCACAAGCTGATTTCGAAGACACTTCTCCGCTAAATGATCAAGGCATGAGCTATCGATATAGTTCGTGCCGCGTTTTGACGAAAATCGCTTGTCTTTTAAGCGCATTTTTGATATAAAACGCCCCTTGAATGATTTCAATCCGTTTATTTTTGACTGGCCATACAGATTTGCTGTTGGCTAAATCAATGGAGTTACACCATGTCTAAGGTTTGCCAAGTTACCGGCAAGCGTCCAGTCGTTGGTAACAACGTCTCACACGCCAACAACAAAACTAAGCGCCGGTTCGAGCCGAACCTGCACCACCACCGTTTCTGGTTAGAAAGCGAAAAACGTTTTGTACGTCTTCGTTTAACCACTAAAGGTATGCGTATTATCGACAAATTGGGCATTGAAAAGGTTGTTGCTGACCTACGTGCTCAAGGTCAAAAGATCTAAGGAGTCTGAACCATGCGTGATAAAATTCGCTTAGTTTCTTCAGCTGGTACAGGTTATTTCTATACCACGACTAAGAACAAACGTACTATGCCGGAAAAAATGGAAATCAAAAAATTTGATCCAAAAATCCGTCAACACGTAATCTTCAAAGAAGCTAAAATCAAATAATTTTAGTTTCTTTAAAAAAACGACCTTTGCGGGTCGTTTTTTTTTGCACTTTTTTTATCCGACTTGATAAACTTTCTGCATGTTTTGGCACTTTTTGTGCTTATTTCCCAGCAAACCTAGCTAAAGGAGTATTTAGTGCCACATGACGTAGAGCTCATTATATTACTGGCTGTTGGTTTTGGCTTAGCTTTGGTCTTTGGCTATCTCGCTGCACGGTTACGTCTTCCCCCTTTGATCGGTTACTTAATTGCCGGCATTCTGATTAGTCCCCATACACCCGGTGTGGTCGGTGATATTCATCTGGCCAACCAACTGGCAGAACTTGGCGTCATGTTCCTGATGTTTGGTGTCGGAATGCATTTTTCCCTGAACGATCTGATGCAGGTCCGCCGGATTGCCCTGCCCGGGGCCATTTTACAGATTGCAGTTGCCACCTTGCTCGGGGTTGGAGTTTCGATGCTGTGGGGCTGGAGCTTTGGCTCAGCACTGGTCTTCGGCCTAAGCCTGTCTTGTGCCAGTACCGTGGTTCTACTCAAAGCCCTTGGTGATCGTGGCTTACTGGATTCAATCAATGGCCGAATTGCTGTTGGCTGGTTGCTGGTCGAAGATCTGGTCATGGTCTTGGCGCTGGTACTGTTACCTGCCACTGCGGTGCTTTTAGGGGGGCAGGCGCTGGAAGGCGCAAGCGATGAGAATATCTGGCTTACCTTAGGGATTACCTTACTTAAAGTCGCAGGCTTTATTGCCTTCATGCTGATTATTGGTAAACGCTTGATTCCGATGATCATACAGGTGGTGGCACGTCTGGGTTCACGTGAGCTGTTTACCTTAACAGTGGTGGCTGCTGCCGTCTCGATTGCCTTTGGTGCTTATAAGATCTTTGGCGTGTCGATGGCACTGGGTGCTTTCTTTGCCGGGATGGTGGTGAAAGAATCTGATTTCAGTCATCGTGCCGAAGAAGAAACCTTGCCACTGCGTGAAATTTTCTCGATTTTATTCTTTGTCTCCGTCGGCATGCTGTTTGATCCGCGCATTTTGCTGGAACAGCCTCTACATGTGCTGGCCGTGGTCGGGATTATCATGATTGGTAAGACTATTGCGGCTATGGCACTGGTGCTGTTCTTTCGCTATCCGATCAATACCGCCTTGACCGTCGGTGCTTCTCTGGCACAGATTGGTGAGTTCTCCTTTATTTTGGCTGCGCTCGGTGTTTCGCTTAACCTGCTTTCGCTGGAAGGTCAAAACCTGATTCTGGCAGGTGCCTTGATTTCGATTACGCTTAACTCCTTTATCTTTTCCGCGATTGAACCGGTACAGAAATGGATTCGGGAACGCTCGACTCTGGCCCGATTACTGGAACGCAGTGGTGACCCTCTGGCAATGTTACCCGATGAAGTCTCACAGGATTACCTGCGTGATCAGGTGGTCATTATTGGCCATGGTGAGGTAGGTCGTCGCATTACCCGCTCATTGATGGAAGAAAATATCAAGGTGGTGATTGCCGAAGAAAACCGTGACATCGTCGAAAACCTGCGTGAGAAAGGCATTGCTGCTGTGTCTGGTGTTGCCACTGAAGCTGGGGTGCTGATTCAGGCACATATCCAACATGCGCGCTTATTGGTGATTTCGCCTATGGATATTATTGATATTCATAAAATTGTCGACATTGCCAAGACCTTGAATCCACAAATTCAGGTACTAGTCTGTGCAGAAAGCAAGGAAGAAGCTGAAGCCATTCGTCGGGATAATATCGGTGCGGTTTATTATGCCAAAGAAGAAATGGCGAAAAATATGAGCAATCATATTTTAAACCAGATTGAGATCGCGCATCAGCATACGCCTTCTCATTAAAGTTTTTCTTTGAATAAACGCCAAATAAAAAAGTTGCCGGATCTGGCAACTTTTTTTATGGACATCAATATATCTCTGAGCCAAAGATTTTATTAACACACTGGCTTCAGACTGCTCACGACTTAAATTTTAAAATACTGATTTTTCATCTTCATTTCAAATGAACGTTTTATGGTACTTAAAATCTGCCTAATTTAATAACCTATAAAACTCAAAAAGCACACCGATAGTGTGCTTTCTAAATAAATTTCAACGATTAACTCATATACTTTGGTTCTTCATCCACAACTTCAGCCTGCCACTCATTGACCTGCTGTTCCAGCAAACCATAGAGTGCTGCCTGAATCATCTGTTGCGCAATCACGGGCGTCTGCTCTCCAAGTAAAGCTTTCACCTCATCATTAAATTGAATCATGACCAAAGGCTGTTTATGTGAGCCTGCATTGCGTAGAGCCAACGCGCCGCCTTCAAGTTGAACGAGTTCTAAAATCGCGTCTTGATTACCAAATAAATCTTTCAACTGTTCTATAGACATATATCCTCCATGTTCAACATGGTGGCAAAGCGCCGGGTGCACTTTGCATCATTAGAGTAATTGATATAGGGTTAAAAATTGCATTTTCAAGTACAGCCGATCCGATTAAAATTCAATCATCTCATTACGAAAACCATCAATTAATTGGGTCAGGTCACGATGCCACTCTCTCAATATAGCA
Source organism: Acinetobacter sp. AS5 (assembly GCF_048957595.1). NCBI lineage: Bacteria > Pseudomonadati > Pseudomonadota > Gammaproteobacteria > Moraxellales > Moraxellaceae > Acinetobacter > Acinetobacter sp. AS5. Next base: position 82,932 of record NZ_JARDAL010000012.1, read on the forward strand.
GTATCAGGTAACCACGCTTGTGGAGACTGTGTGACTTTAATGATGAGATTTGAGGATGTTTCGTCTTCAGGTTCTGGGGTACTTGGTTCGGGCGCATACTGGCACAGACGGTACGCGCGCTTCAGTTCAGCAATGAAACCGCTCTTGGACAAATGTTGCAATACCGCCACTTCTGGCGAAATCTGGCCTTTGGCCGCCATCAGTTCTTCGATCGATTTTAGCGTCGGATGAGGATCATTCAGGCGATAGTAACGCACCAGTTCCTGTAAAAATGCTAACAAAGCACCATGCAAATGAAACACAGTTGCTTCACGTTGTGCCTGAGCCTGTTGTACATGTTCGGTTTGCTCTGCTTGCTGGCAGGATAGACGGGCGAAATACAGTTTTTGATTGGTACGGTCCGCATGATAGCGAGCAACACGGGTCATCGAGATTTCCTAAGGGTTAAAACAAATTTTGGCTTTTATAAAGTAAAAGGTTCGCCTGCATTTCGCAATCAAAAGATGTTTAGACTGAATCAATCCCGCACTGAAATTCAGAGCATTGAGCTCACTGATTAAGTACGGCGATACTAAATTTCGACCATAAAAAAAGGAGCCTATCCAGTGCTCCTTTTTTGAGTTTAAGCCTGAGGCTTGTCTTCTGCAGCTTTCACGCGGATCCCATGTCCGTGCAAGCGCAACGTGTTCAGGCCTTTAATGGCTTTCACCGCTTCACGGCCATGTGGCATTTCTACAAAAGCAAAACCTTTTGATTTGCCTGTTGCTGCATCAAGCACCAAAGTACAGGTCTCCACTGTGCCATATTCCTGGAACAGTTTCAGTAATTCGGCTTCTGTGACCGTACGTTCTAAATTACGAACTAAAATTTTCATCTTACAACCTTAAGAAGATAGGCAAAAAATATCAAAAAGCACGCGCCTACTCTACTTTTTGCATGAAACAACTTTGCCATAGTTTAATCGAGATCAATGCCAAAATCTAAATTAATCGACTTGCGTTCAATCAAGGCACTTTTTACCGTTTGCTGCCGGGTCTTGTAATGGGTTTCCGTGGTACATAAATGCCGGGTGAGATCATTCAGGAAATAGCTTTCGACTTTACGCCCCTGCTCATCGACCGTTTCCCGCGCCCAATGATTCAGGTTCTGTTTGGTCAGAATCAATTCATTTTTTGCCCGGGTCAACGCCACATATAGCACACGACGTTCTTCTTCGACATCATCAAAGTCACCCTGAGCACGTGCATGCGGGTAATTGCCTGGCGTGACATTGGCCACATAACAGACATTTTGCTCAGTACCTTTTGCCGAGTGAATGGTGATTAAGGTCACCACATCATGATCCGACTGGCGTTCAATTTCCGAGATTGACACCGGATCCAGTACATATTCCTCTAAAAATTCACTCAACTGTGAATGCTTGGAGGCCAGCTGTTTGACGAGTTCAAAATCACTCTGGCGACGTGGCCAATCCTTTTTATAGTTTTCCGCCAACTGCGATTCAATCGCCTGAATCGCAAGACCGACACAGGCTTGCACTTCGCCTTTGAGCACACTCATCTGCTGCATGATGAGAATAGTTTCTAATGGTATCTTGCCAAATTTTTCCAAATTATCTGCAATAGCTTCCATTTCCGGTTCAGCCAATAACTGCTGCGATAGCTTACTGGCACCCACATCACCAACACCATTCCACAGGGTCAAGAAACGCATCCAGGCGATATCATCCAGCGGATTGGCGACTACGCGCAGCATGCTGAGCAAATCTTTGACATGCGCCGTTTCCAACAGCTTCATGCCACCAATAAAGCGATACGGCACATTAGCCGCGATACAGGCTGCCTCAATATGCCGTGCGGCAAAACTGGAACGAACCAGCACCATATGCTCGCCCCACTTACTACCTTGCAGATAATGACGCTCTTTAATATCAATCGCGATCCATTTGGCTTCATCAAACTCATTCGGGAAAATATGCATGCGCGGCTTAATGCCTTCTCCGCGATACGCTTCCAGACGTTTGTCATATTTGATTTCAGACTGATCGAGCAGCCAGTTGGACAGATCCAGAATTTCCTGGGTCGAGCGGTAGTTTTTTTCTAATTTAAAAATCTGCGCATCTGGCACACGCTCTTTGAAATGGTGAATATTTTCAAAGTCTGCACCACGAAAACCATAAATCGACTGCGCATCATCACCGACACAGAACAGGCTAATCTGGTCTTTCAGTGGCTCCAGCAAAGCCCATTGCAATGGATTGGTATCCTGCATTTCATCGACCAGCATATGCCGACAGATCGAAGCGACATAGTCGACCAGACCTTCGGACTGTGCCAGCGCCGTGGCAACTACCGCTAGGATGTCATCATAATCCAGAAAGCTGCGCACCTGCTTACGTGCTTCATATTCTTTCATGATGTCAGCAATCTGGTCTTTGAGAGCCAGATATTCTGGCATCTGTTTTTCTAATGCCAGACTGAGTTTTTGCCGGGTATTCCGTGCAAAAGAATACAGGTCACATAATTCCTGAGGCTTAGGCAAATGATTGGGATTTTTCTTGTCATCACGGCCGCGAATCAGGCGGAACATCATCAGCTGATCATCACGATCAATAATCGAAAACTGTTCCAGACCAAAAGCTTTCGGAATACGGCGCAGCAGATACATACAGAAGGTATGAAAGGTCGAGGCTCGCAGCCCCTTGGCTTGTTCACCAAGTGCCAGTTCGACACGCGCCACAATTTCACTGGCTGCACGGCGAGTAAAGGTCAGAATCTGAATCTGCTTGGCAGGCACGCCCTGTTCAATCAAGTAAGCTGCGCGTGCCACGATGGTCTTGGTTTTGCCACAACCTGCCCCGGCCAGCACTAAACTGTGTTTTGCTTCTGTGGTGGCTGCTTGTCTTTGCTGAGGATTTAATTCATCAATCAGGGTGGCTAAACTCATTTTCACTCATCATTTTGTGGATGTATGTAGTTTAACAGATCGCTTCCAGAATTATGGCTTTTCAGTTGTCCTGAAACTGTCTCCAATTTTATTTCCTGATTTGATATTAGCTAACGACAGGGCGTGCTGGATTACAGGAGAGAGAAATACTTTCACTCTGTCAAAAGATTTTTAACTATCTCAGCGACAGCTTTCTCCAAGTTCATTTCTGCATTATTTAAGGCTTCCTCTAAAGGACAATCTGGCGGATTAATCCCAACAATCTGGCTAAATCCTGACTCAAACAAATCCTCAATCCCTTCACCGACTAGACCCGAAAAAGCAATCACCGGTTTATTGAAGTGTTTTGCAACCTGCGCCACACCAAATGGCGTTTTGCCAAATTTGGTTTGAAAATCAATTTTACCTTCCCCGGTAAACACATGATCTGCTTGCGCTATTTTTTCACCCAGTTGAACCTGTTCAATCATCAGCTCTACACCTGATCGAATGGAAGCAGCAGTGGATGCCATTAAACCAAAACCCAATCCACCGGCAGCGCCCGCACCTGCCACATGACGATAATCACAGCCAATCTGCTGAGCAACCACATCGGCGAAATGACAGAGGTTTTGATCCAACTGCTTGACCATTTCAGGCGTTGCACCTTTTTGTGGTCCAAAGATTATCGATGCACCATTTGGTCCACACAGTGGATTGTTGACATCCGATGCAATGATTATTTCAGTATCTGCTAAACGTGGATCAAGTTCGGATAAATCCATTGATTTGACCAGATCTAAGTTTCCACCACAGACCTGAATTGACTCACTCTTATAATTTAGAAACCGCACACCCAGTGCTTGCGCCATACCAGCACCTGCATCATTGGTAATACTGCCACCGAGCCCAATGATGATTTTTTTCACATCCAAATCCAATGCTTGTTTGATCATTTCTCCTGTACCATAGGTCGAAGTAAGCATCGGGTTACGCTGTGAAGGTTTCAATAAATGAATGCCATTGGCCTTGGCCATTTCAATCACGGCAGTCTGGCTTGCATCAACCAAACCCCAATAGGTCTGAATACGTTGCTCAGATAATGGCCCGGTCACTTCACATGCAATACTTTCCCCCTTTAAACTTGAAATCAGTGCATCGACCGTGCCTTCACCACCATCAGCCATTGGCACATGAATAATGTGGGCATCCGGAATGACATTCTGAATACCGCGTTGCATGGCCTGAGAAGCCTGTGCAGCAGACATGCTTTCTTTAAACGAGTCGGGAGCAAGCACAAAGGTGAGCGGCATGGTGTGATCTTTTATCCACAAATGAAGTCTAAATTGTGGATAAATCCAGCACTATCCACAAGTCTTTATTTCCAGCCCAGTTCAATTGCAGTTATCTCATTAATCAAAGTTTGATTTAAAGATTCTGGCATTTTACTGGTGGTTTGAGACACCGGGATATATCCTGCCATCAGCTCCGCTTTGGCCTGCGGAAATAAGGGTTGTTGATCTGGAAATGCATAACCCAGTGGATAAATCGGTTGGCCTGTGGCCAAATCATATTTATCTGAAGCACCAAAGGCATGCAGCAACTCATGAACCAAGACAATTTTATTCTGTTCAGTCTGTTGCTTGGATGCAAATAGATTTACCGAACCAATTCGGCCTTTTTGCAAGGCAGTTGAATGTTTCAATTGCTTGGTCTGCACAGGATCATAGTAATTTAAAAATAAAGTCACATTGGCTGAAGGATCTGAACTCTGTCGTTGTTTCCAAGCATAGAACCGGAATTTTAAACTCCATAAAACTGTATCGATGAGCGAGGCTTGCTCAGGGACTTTGGGTGGTAGAACTTGAAGCTCACGGCCTAAATTAAAATAAAAATAAGTCGGCTTTCCGCGATACTGCTGAGCTGCTTTTTCCAGATATTCCCTTGCTCCATTCAAGTCCTGAGCTGACAGTTGCTGGATATATTGCTGTGTGGTCGGTAATCCATCGGCATTAATCGGATGCAGCAAAACAATAATTGGCTTTGACCAGTTCTGGTTTTGATCACGATAGGCATTAACTGCGACAATCAATAAGATGATTAATAAAATCAGAATCCGAATCTTTTTCCACATATCGATTACACACTCTGCTTTTTCATTTTTCTTAAATACATCTGACTCATTTCTATTTTTGTTTCAAATAAATTTAAAGTTTTTATTAATCCTGACAATTTGGCTCTACCATAGTTACGAGAGTCAAAATCAGGCTTTACTGCACTGATATACTGCCCGACCATCCCTAAATTCGCCCATCCATTATCATCGGCATTATCTTTTACAGCTTTATAAATTAAGTTAAGCGTAGCTCGATCCATCCCTTCAGGTAACTGAATTTCCTTTTGCGCAGATATAGTTTTTTGTCCATTAGTCTTGATAATCTCCGAAACTTTTTTATCTATTGATCCTGTTTCTTCACCATCCTCATTATTTTTAATTTCACTATCTACAAGTAAGTTTTCGATATAAATGAACTTGTCACAGGCTTTCTTAAATGCTTCAGGCGTAGCTTTTTTGCCAAAGCCATACACTGTTAGACCATTTTCACGAATACGTGAAGCTAAGGGCGTGAAATCGCTATCGCTGGATACGATACAAAATCCGGTGGTGTATCAAAAAGTATGCTAAAAAAAAGCAGGTTGAATTTTGATAAAATAGAGAAATGCAAATAACTCTAGAA
>NZ_JARDAL010000013.1:0-85060 GCF_048957595.1 Acinetobacter sp. AS5
TGAATCCTGGTCGTTAAAGTGTTTGTTTGCACTCATATTTTAACTGTTAGGACTCAGGTTTTTTTATTTAAAGCAAACTATGGGACAGCAGTGAGCTTAAGCTTCCTTTTCTATGCCAATCCAGGCTTAGATCCCATATTTAACACGGTAATCTTCCATTTTCGCCAAAGCTTCTAGGTCGCCTTTCGCTTCCAGATAGTCCATTAAATCTTTCATGGTAACTAAGGCATGTACAGGAATCTCAAGCTCTTGCTGCACTTCCTGAATCGCAGATAAATCACCCTGACCTTTTTCCTGACGATCAAGCGCCACGAGTACACCGGCAATTTGGGCACCGGCATTTTTCAGGATGGTGACGACTTCACGAATCGCCGTTCCTGCGGTAATTACGTCATCAATGATCCAGACTTTTTTACCTTCTACAGAAGCACCCACCAATACGCCACCCTCACCATGGTCTTTGGCTTCTTTGCGATTAAAACCCCACGGCACACTTACCCCATGATTTTGTGACAAAGCCACAGCAGTTGCTGCCACAAAGGGAATGCCTTTATAGGCAGGGCCGAAGATCACTTCAACATGGTCACATTCAGTCAGTTTTGCAGCATAGCCAGAAGCCAGCAGTGTCAAGGCTTCACCATCATTCAACAGACCCGCATTAAAAAAATAGGGACTCACACGTCCCGATTTTAAAGTAAACTCACCAAATTTAAGCACACCGCGTGATAATGCGAGTTCGATAAAAGCTTGCGGGTTAAACTGAGCTGGCGTTGACATGAGGTGCTCCTAAATCCATTAATTAAGGTAAGACTTGCGCATGATACCAAAGAGTAGCTATCCAGGTGATCAAAAAATTCTTCGCGTCGTTTCAATTAATGTCAACGGCTTACGTTCATCTGTCACCAAAGGCCTATTGGAATGGATGGAACAGTCGGATGCCGACGTGATTTGCATGCAGGAAAGCCGGATCACGCATGCGCAGTGGACCGATAAATTCAAGCCTGAAGGCTGGTACACGCACCTGTTTCCTGCCGAGCGTCCGGGTTATGCCGGTACTGCCATTTATAGCCGTCTGCCTTTTGTGTCTTTAACCGATGGCCTGGGTTTTGAACTGGCCGATTCACAAGGCCGTTTTATTGCTGCTGAATTTGACTTGGGTCTAGAACAAACTGTACAGATCTGTTCCCTGTATCTGCCTTCCGGTTCATCGGGTGATGAAGCGCAAGCACGTAAAGATCACTTTCTGGAAGAATACGCAAAAATTCTGAAACAGTGGCGCGATGAAAATAAATCGGTAATTGTCTGCGGTGACTATAATATCGTGCATAAACGTATTGATATTAAAAACTGGTCAGGCAATCAGAAAGCCTCGGGTTGCTTGCCGCATGAACGTGCCTGGCTAGATCATATCTACGATGAGCTTGGTTATGTCGATACTTTCCGTGAAGTCCGCAAAGAAGCCGAGCTGTATTCCTGGTGGTCAAACCGTGGACAAGCACGCGCCAAGAACGTTGGTTGGCGGATTGATTATCAGGCCTGCTCTCCAGACTGGAAAGAGCGCACCGTTAATGCCTGGGTCTATAAAGAACAATGGTTTAGCGACCATGCCCCCGTGATCATCGACTACAAACTATAATCTACATTATTTAATTGAGTGAACACACGTTCACTCAATTAAGGCTTATCTCTTACATGACATGACGTATTTTTTGGGTTTATCTCAATGTAATAACATAGCATTATAGCGCTACGGCACAAGGACATGTCAGGACGACAACATAAGGACAGGACGCCGTAGGACGAAAATAAAACAGACTATAGATTTAGCTTGTTTTGCATGGATGTGACATTGGACGTTGGATTGAGACCCGCATGATCAGGATGATTAAATGCGGGTTTTCTATTTCTATCATTCCCAAATTTCTATTTTTCTTATTAAGTAAGTTATTCTTTTTCTTAGCGCTCATGTTAAAGCTGCTTGATGTCATTTTGATGACATGACTTTTCTGCTATTTAAAGCTTTTTCCTTTTTTTCATTTGCTTTTACATGGTCTGCTGCTGCCAATTTGGTTAAGCTAGTTCATGATTTAAATTTTTTAGATGGCAGCTATGTTCAAAATTTACGGAATTAAAAATTGTAGTTCGATGAAAAAAGCCTTTGATCTGCTGACGGAGCAAGGTCTGAGTTATGAATTTCATGACTATAAAAAACAGGGCATCGATGCTGAAACCATCAAAACCTGGCTGGATGCCTTGGGTCAGGACGTGGTTTTGAACAAGAAAGGCACTACCTGGCGTAAACTCAGTGAAGAAGAGCAACAGACCGCCCTGTCGAGTGAAGATGCCTTAATTAATGCATTAACCACCCATACCAGTTTAATCAAACGTCCAATACTGGCAACATCTACAGGATTTATTGCCGGTTTTGATGAAACAGCTTATCGTGGCTTAGCCTGCTAATATCATGTATTGAATAACACTCATAAAAAAAGCCTGACATCGGTCAGGCTTTTGTATATCTGCTTAAAATAAATTAGTTGGCACGAATCCAGGTCTGATTACGACCCAATGCCGCTACGCCGATGAAACCACGTAGCTCAAGTTTCTTACCGCCGTCTGCCAGCTGGCCTTTCAACTTATAGGTTTTACCGGATTGTGGATCAAGAATCGAACCGCTGTCATAACTGGTCCCGCCAGCATTTTTCAGACCTTTAACAATGGTCAAGCCTTTCAGAGATTTGTTGTGATATGGACCTTCACATTTCTTGCAGGCATTTTCTTCACCTGGAGTTAACACAGACTGAATACTGGCTGACAAAGTGCCGTTCTTTTGTTCAGTGAATTTAACCATGGCCTTAGGCTGCTTGGTTTTATCATCAATGGTTTTCCATACCGTGCCATTTAAAGGATCCGCGGCATTCGCCAATGCAGATAAGCCTAGTAGTCCTAACGTAAGCGCTATTTTTTTCATTTTTCTTCATTTCCTTAGTCTGAAAATAGACCCATGTAGTATTAAAAAGTCACAACAATTTTTCAATTTTTAGCTGTGACTATTTAGTGTAACCTTGTAAATATGGTTGGTAAATAATCTACACGATCAATAAAAGCACAAAAAGATGGAAGGAAGATGAAGATAAGCCCGCTAACGAAACAATTAATTACAGAAAGCTTTTTAAAAACGGCCATTCGTGCCCCGAGCAGATTCAGTCTTCCACCGAGTTCAATGCGCATTGCTCTGGAACAGATGTGCAAACTTTTCCCTCAGGATAAAACGGTACAGATTCGCTCGCTCCGACTGGCCGGACTGCGCGCGGAAGAAATTAAGCCGCAGCAGGAATCGACCCAGCTGATTTTTCATATTCATGGCGGCGCATTTTACTTAGGTTCTTTAAATACCCATCGCGCCTTTATGACTCAAATTGCGGCTCGAACCCAGATGCAGGTACTGCATGTCGATTATCCGCTATCACCTGAATCTGCCTATCCAGAAGCATTAGAAGCCTTGTTTGATGTCTATAATCTGCTGCTGGATCAAGGTGTTCAGGCCAAAGATATTATTCTGTCCGGCGATTCTTGCGGTGCCAATCTGGCCTTGGCGCTGGCACTCAAAATACAGCAGGAAAGTCTTCCACAGGTCAGCGGTCTGATTCTGCTGTCTCCACTGCTAGATTTAACGTTGACCAGTGAATCTTTACGTTATAACCAGAAGCATGATGCCCTGCTGTCTCTGGAAACAGTTCAAACCGGGATTGAATATTATGTACCGCGTTCAATTGATCGGGGTGATCCGGAAGTTTCTCCTTTTTTTGCCGATTTAACCGGTTTGCCACCGATTCATATTCAGGTAGGTTCCAAGGAAATTCTGCTGGATGATGCTAGCCGTTTTAAAGAAAAAGCGGAACAGGCGGGTGTCGAGGTCGAATTTAAACTGTATACCGGCATGTGGCACAACTTCCAGATGTTCAGTGCCTGGTTCGATGAAGCCAAGCAGGCCCTGACCGATCTTGCAGAATTTGCCCATCGTCTGGACCGGGATTAAACATAATTCAATGCATAAAAAAGGTCAGCCGTAGCTGACCCTTTAAAGAGAGGTTTTAGATTTTAAATGGCCTGAACCTGCTGTAATGCAGTTTGCAATGCTTGGGCTTTAACCGCTTCGCCCATATTGACCCCTTCAGCACGAATCACTTCGATATCATTCACACCGGTAAAGTTAAACACGGTTTTCAGGAAAGCCTCCTGAAAATCAGCCGGGCTTTGCTCGCCATACACACCACCACGGCTGCTGGCGATATACACTTTTTTATTACCCGCCAAACCTACAGGACCTTGTTCAGTATATTTAAAGGTACGTCCCGCGACACAGATCCGGTCAATCCAGGCTTTTAGGGTCGATGGCAAACCAAAGTTATACATCGCTGCACCAATCACCACGATATCCGCCTGCAAATATTGCTCTAAAATTTCCTCGCCCAATGCCGTCTGTTCTGCGTTCTGACCCATTAAAATTTCGGCGGTAAGATGGGGAATAGGCTGTGCAGCCAGATCCAGATATTCAACTTCAATGGCCTCAGCATATTTTTGCTGCAATTGTTCCACCACGGCCTGAGTCAACTGACGCGAAATAGAAGCATCTCCTAAAATACTGGAATCAATCTGTAAAACTTTCATGGCTTCGCTCTTTATCTTTGGTTGTTTCTAACAATGCAGCCATTTTAACGATTGACTATATTGAAATAATTAGTACAAATAAAACACATCATCCTGAATTTAGAACGAAACTGTATACCTCTTAACCTCTTTAATTTTGATTAAGACCCTTTGACATAGCCTGGATCACTTGCGCTATCGGCAAAGACTGAGCAGATCAGATATCAACTAAATCACAAAAATGTTTTAAATATTGTTGTTTATCAAGCATTCAAACTTATGTTATCTTGTGTAAATAAAGTTATAAATATCCAATAAGTCTTAAAAAAAATCTGCCATAACAATTAAAGTCAGACCGGGACCATGAAGCGAATATCGCCTGTATTAGAAAAAGTGCTAAGACACAGAATCAAGAAATATCTGGTCGAAGATGAAGTCGTGATGAACTGGCGCATCCTGAAGAAATGCATCCTGATGCTGACCTTGGGATGCGGAGTACATCTGACCTGGCTCGGCTGGGATATTTTCGTGTTATTAAATCCCGAATATTGGCAATATGTTCATCTAGAACGGGTCTATACACAAATTACTCTGAACAGCAGCTTTCTGGTAATTCTATTTCTCCTGATTTTTCCCTGTTATAAATTTCAGGGGAATCAGCTGATTGAACGTTATCTGCCTTATATGGCAGTGGGTACTTTTGTTATCTCATTGTGTCGTGACGCCTATCTCGTCGGGGTGATCAGCCCTGTGGCCACGACCTCCTATGTCTGTTTAATTATGGTGGGACTGGTGCTGTTCCATCGCACGCTGGTTTATAGCATGCTGATTCCAGCGTCAATTTTCCTAGGCGGATGTGCCTATTTAAGTTTCAGTCATCAATTGCCTTATTCACCGCTATTTAATATCGATGACAAGCTTTTCTATAATGGTTTCTGGCTGTTATCGATGCTGTATTTCATTTTGCCAATTCTGGCCGTCTGTATGGTCTTATTCGAGATTCTGCTCAGTCAATGGCGGCATCGTGAGCAGCTGATCAAACAACTGAGTCAGATTGATCCGCTTACCAATCTGTTTAACCGCCGTAGCATCAACCAATGTCTGGATAAACTGAATGCCGCAGCAACTCCGAATTACGCCTTGGTCTTACTGGATCTGGATCATTTCAAGAAAATTAATGATCACTATGGCCATCATAAGGGCGATCAAACCTTAGTTGAAGTGAGTGCTGTGCTGAACCAGCAATTGCGCGAAAGTGATGTGGTCGGCCGTTTTGGTGGGGAAGAATTTATTTTGGTGCTTAAAAATACCAGTCTGGAAAAAGCCGAACAAGTGGCTGAACGCTGCCGTATCGCCATTCAGCAATTGCAGATTTTCAGTGATGAGGGTGAGCTGATTCCGGTGACCGCCAGTTTCGGGATTGCTATTTCTAGCGCGGAATTACGCCCACAACAATTATTGAGTCAGGCCGATCAGGCGCTTTATCAAGCCAAAGCCGGTGGGCGTAATCTGGTCAAAGCCTATGCTGAACCGGTTCCAGTACAGATACAGGTCTCTTAAACGGGTTCAGCTTTTTAAGACTTGATTATGGATTTTCACTTTGAGCTAGTGCTTGCAGCTGTGCTAGCAATTCTGCCTCGCTAAAGGCACCGGTCAAACGCAAGCCACGAATTTCCTGCTGCTGTGCATTCAAGAATAAATACGTTGGCGGTCCTAGAATTTCCCATTGGTTTAACAGCGCTTGATGAGAGGCATTATATTGGCTTAAATCCAGCTTGATCAGGAAATATGGCGCAAGCGCCTGCTGCACCGCTACAGATTTTAAAATACGATGTTCAATCGGCTGACAGGCAACACACCAATCGGCGTAGATATCAATAATGATCTTTTGCCCTTGTGGAGCCTTGTCCAAAATCTGCTGAAATTCTGCTGCACTGCGTGCTACATGCCACTTGGCTTCTGTGCTCGCCTGCTCCACAAAAAAACGCTGACTGTGCTGATATTGGCTATAAGCAATATAAGGCACGGCCAGTACCAGACATAGGATATACAGCCATCTTAGACCAGTGCGATGCCAGAAAATCCGGAACAGTACGTAAGCCACGAAGACCATGCCCAAAGCTAAGGATAACCACTGTAACGCAGCTTCTGAAATCAACGGGCGAATAAAATATAGCGCCAGCGCCAGCATGATAAAGGCAAAGAGCACTTTGATCTGATTCATCCAGTGCCCGGCTTTAGGTAGAATCCGCGCCCCCAGAATACTGGCCAGCAATAAAGGCGTGCCCATCCCAAAACCCAGGGTAAACAGCAGTAAAGCCCCCTGCCACTGACTTTGTGTCTGGGAAATAAACAATAATGCACCTGCCAGCGGTGCGGTCATACATGGCCCCACCAGAAGCGCCGAAATCATGCCCATAACGCCGGCACTGACCAGACTGCCTCCCTGCTGCATGGCCTGTGCCCGATCCAGACGATGAACCAGACGTTGCGGCAATTTGATTTCAAACAGGCCAAACAGATTCAGAGCAAACAGAACAAATAGCACACTAAAAGCGATCAGGGTTCCCGGTTGCTGCAACCAGCGCTGAAAATTCAGGCCGGCCGAAGACGCAATTAGGCCGAGTACCGCATAGACAGCGGCCATACTGCTGACAAAAGTCAGTGCAATCATCCAGGCTTTCAGGCCTTTACTGTCACGTACGATCAGCGAGGTCAGAATCGGCAGCATCGGCAAGGAACACGGCGTAAAAGCCAGTAAAATTCCCAAGCCAAAGAACAGTAAAAGCCCATAGCCCAAAGAGCGTTCAAGCAGTTGGGCTGACCATTTCTGGTCTTGTGCTGCATAGGGTTCGGTTTGTGTGTGGGCTGATGCAGAGAGTCCATCTGCTGCAGACTCTGAGGAATCCGCTGTATTAAACAGGGTATTGTGTTGCAGTGATGACGTATTCAGATCAAGTAAACGCTTTGCTCCTGATCCGGCAGCTTCAAATTGCACCAGACCGGACAAATCGGTCTTGAACTGAATGGTTTGTGGCGGATAACAGATCCGGTCTTTGGCACAACCCTGCCAGCTGACCTGATAGGATTGCCCCGCCTGAGTCGGAATCTGAAACTTTAACTGCTGATAATAAACCTGGGTATGTCCATAGTTATCATCATATAAATCTTCAGCGGGTGGCAACTCAAACGACACCGGCTGATTGCCCTGCCGGACTTCAATTTTATGCTGATACAGATAATAGTTGTCCGGAATCTGCCAGCTCAGTTCAGCCTGCTGCTGACTGGTAGAGATCACGCTCACAGGAAAGGCCTGCTCGGCAGACAACAATGCAGTTTCTGCCTGAACAGGACTGCTGAACAAGGTGCTTCCCAAAATAACCGGCGCAAGCATTTTCCCCCAGGTCGGGAACTGCGAGTATTTCATCATCTGTGAGTTGAATAACTTAGAACAGCACAGAGAAACCTAGGCCTGAGAAGTAACTTCGATCTGCACCATCCAGATCCACACCGACATTCGCATCTAATTGGACACGATCATTTAAGGCATACATGACCCCGGTACCGAGCGCGTATTGATTATCGACACTTTCAGCTTTACGGTAAATCAGTTCAGAATAACCTGACCAGCGATCAGTAATGCGGTAGCCTAGAGAAGGAATCGCAGACACTGCCCAGTTGCTGTCCTGCCATTCATAACGCATGGTCAATGCGGTACTGACCAAGTCATTATATTGATACGACACGACAGAACCCAAGCTGTAAATATCTTCTTCATTAGTGAAACCGGCATTGCCTGTTGCAATGATAGCTTCGGCCAGCAAAGCCATACTGAGTTTGTCATCATCCAAATCAATGGCCTTTTTCAGACCAATACTAACATCGCCCAGACCATCATCTTCTTCAGTCTGGCCATTGGATTTCACTTGTGTCCAGGTCGGGCCAGCCCAACCTAAACGCAATTCCAGATCATCACTGAGTCCGGTACGTAACAACATATCTGCACTGAGGGTGGTCTCGGTCTGATCGCCCGACTTGCTATAACGCGCTGTAGGCAAGCCTTGCTCCCAAGCGACATTTCCGACTGGCGTAATTCCAGTACTCAGACCCTCACCTGGTCGATCAAATTCAAAATCTGCTGCGAAAAGCTGTGCACTACAACCGGCCAGTGCAATCAAACCCAAGGTTTTTAATGTTGTCATGTTGGAGCTCTTTATTAAAATTTAACTGAGTTCTTTGGTCATTTTTGCGCCATGCTTGCGAAGCAGTTCTAGCGTCTGTTTTTCTTCGTCTAAAGCTTCTGACCAGTTGATTTCATCAAAATCACAATCAAAGAATAGATCACTAATTGAAGATAAAATAGTCATGCCATCTTCATCTTTGCTATTTGGATCGACTTTTTCATCCAGTAAACGCTGTACGGCAGGCGCGCATGCGGCACTTGCGGCATCCCAGAGCGGGCCATAAATTTCTTCTGCATCCCACAAATGCAGATTCACTTTGGCCTGGATCAGTTCTTCCAGAATCTGTAAATGTACGGCCAAACGTGCCTGTTTCTCATCTTCTGAAAGTGGTGTACCGGCTTCATACAGCTCACACACCTCTTCCCACCATTTAAACAGGCCATCTGACCAGACCGAAATCACCGGGCCTTTGTCATGATCAATAAAATTCGGGTTGAGTCCATCTGCCAGCAGCTGTTTGACCTGGTCCAGATTTAATTCTTCGAGTGCTTGCACAAAAAGCTGTTGTTGCGCAGTTAACATGATGGAGCTCACTTTGATTCGTTTTCGACTATTATGCCGAATAAAGCAGGATTTGTTGTGCTTCTCATAACTATATTTTTGTTTAATACGAAAAAAGCCCCGCAGGGCTTTTTCAAATCAGTTCGGCTTAGTCTTCGATATCCGCAGTATCTGTGTCTGCTAGTTCGAGAGCACCAGGACGAACATTGTCTTTTTTCTCGATCACATGTTCCAGACTACGTTTTAGTCGGTCAATTGCACCATGGATCGCGGTATCGACATTATGGCCACGGTGATTGACTACGACAGGTTTCAAGCCTGCAGGGCGCGCTTCAATCATACAGCGAATATCGTCATCGCCGCCTTTGGCGCCATTTTCATCACTGAGATGGACTGAAAAATGGGTAATACGTTCGCTGTGGCGCTGGAATTCTTGATTTAATTCTTCCCGTACATAAGTAATTAAACGATCACTATTCTGAATGTGGTTATCGGTACGAAGTTCAATATTCATATATTACCATCCTCAATCTTTGTAACTTTTGAGTGCAAAATTTTTATCTTGGCACGTTTGTAGCTTGCTGTTTCGCATCGCATTTCACTTCTTCAAATGATTGGAATCACACCCTCCATTTTGAATGATGAACACATTTTTGAGTCTGCAGAATCGTGTCCTTATATCTTGAATATCGGCTGTATCTTGGAAATATGCAAGTGATATTTTGGTTTTTTAGCAAAAGAATAATCCATTGTGACAACTGCTTACTCAGCTCAAAAATACAGGATTTTTCAAACGGAAATTTCACAACCTTTCACATGATTTAATTTGAAATAATTTTTTAGCCAGACCGATAAATCGCTTAAATAACACTCGACCAGGAAACCTAAAAAAGGAGGAATTAAAAGTATTTTTTATCGAAATTAGCTCACTTTTACCTAATAATTTATCTTATAAGATCAGCGCCTAGTCAGCCTTACAGTCCTGAATAGATCATTTGCTTTATCATTATTTAGTTGCTTTTGCATAACCGGGAAAAATACTCTTTCGTCATTTTAAAATAACAACCTGCAAAATAATTTTTTATTGAAATATAAGACCGTTCAATCTCACTTGAAGAGGCTGAGAACAGGCTTATAAAACGACGGTCATTTGAGATTTTCAAACTAACCTCATTACACAAACAGAACAAAGCTGTTCAGCCTCAGGCCCAAATTAATTACTAAACAATCTGTATATCCCCCCCTATTTTTTACTGATTTTGTAAGTTAATCATCGTAAATTGAAGTGATTTTATATTTTTAGTTATACATTCAGTCTTTTAAGGCACTACATATTCAACTTTATTTAAAAAATAATAATTTAGAGAAGTATCAGCGAAAGGCAATGAAAACTGAGGAAGATGATCGTCTGCATTCAACTCATGAGGACTGAAATATATTTAGGTCAGCGATCACTTTTAACTTTATTTTTACTTATTAATCTGTATGCTTATTCTGCTTTCTCGGGGGGATAGATTTAAATGAAATTTACACAACTTGCGGCACTTTGTGCATTGGCTTCAACTGCAGCATTTGCTCAAGCAAAACCAGTTTGGCAGGACTTTAGCGTTACAGGTCTTTATGGTGAAAACTATGCTTACCCTGTCGTTGGTGATGAAATAGAGCAACGTACTGTGACTGCTGAATATGCTGCTGGTCTTAAATATGGTGACTTCTTTGCTTTTGCTGACCGTAGCAACACAGATGCTGGTAATGACACTTATTTCGAAGTTGCACCACGTTTAAGCCTTGGTGCGGTAACTGGCCAAAAACTTGAACTGGGCCCTATCAAAGATGTATTGATCGCAACAACTTGGGAAGGCGGTCAAGGCTTTAACAACTACTTGTATGGTGTTGGTTTTGCTTTAAATGTTCCATATACAAATTATGCAAATGTGAACTTCTACAAAGCTGAAAATGATGGCAGTGAAGATGATTATCAAATGACGATCACTTACGCAGTCCCATTTAAAATTGGCGGTGAAGAGTTCTTGGCTGATGCATTCTTAGACTGGTCAACAGCTGAAAAGAATGGTCACGCAAGTGAGTTAAACTGGACATCTCAGTACAAATGGAATGTAGGCAAACACATTTCTCCAGAAACAAAATTGTATGTGGGTATTGAACATTCAGTTTGGAATAACAAATATGCCATTAAAGGCCTAGATCAAAATGATGTTAGTGCATTGGTTAAATACCATTTCTAATTGATGTATGATCAAAAGCAGAACTCCGGTTCTGCTTTTTTTTAAACTGTGATTTCAGATCAACCTTACCAGAACAAGAATATGCCTGATTTTGACATTCGACCTGCGACCGAACATGATCTTGAAACCATCCTCAAGATTTATAATCAGGAAGTACTTTATGGTACTGCGACCTGGAACAGAACAGCCTTTGATCTGAACTATTTCAAAATCTGGTTTAAACAGCTTAAAAATCAGAATTTCCCGGTTTTTGTGGTTGAAGATATTCAAAATCAAGTCATTGCTGGCTATGCCTGTTATGATCAGTTTCGTAGTATTCAGGGCTTTCAACAGACGGTAGAACATTCCATCTTTTTAAATCCAGATTATGCAGGGCAAGGTTTGGGTTCTAAATTATTACAGTATTTAATTGAACAGGCTCAAGTACAGAAATTGCATATCATGGTCGCAGCGATTGATTCAGAAAACACCTCATCGATTCGTCTGCATGAAAAACTGGGTTTCGTTCAAACTGCCTATATGCCGCAAGTCGGACAGAAGTTTGGGCAATGGCGTGATTTGGTCCTCTTACAACTGAATCTGGATCAAGCTTGATTCATTCTTAGTTTAAAGCTATTCCAGAACTGCTTTCTGGACACTCCTCTTTAGCTTTTTAATACTTGGCCATCACGATATTTGGTTGTTATCCAGTTTAATAAGCACAAGTTCTATTTACTTATACGAGCGGCTATGTTTTATTCAGCTCAAAATCATACTGAATAACACCATGTATAAATCTCTATTGTCTATTGGTCTTTTAAGTTTAAGTATGCTCACTTTTGCTGATTCAGACTTTGAAAAAGAATTGTGTTCAGGCTGTAGCCAAGTGCAAAGCTATGCAAATAATGGCAAGAAATTCTACGACCAAAAACAATATCAAAAGGCCATAGCGCAATTCAAACAACAAGCCGCCTGGTCATCTTTTTGTGCGATGAATGTAGAAGACGGTGGTACAGCTTTTTCTGAGCGTGATATCACCACGGCATTTAATAATGTTGGCTTAAGTTATGCCAAGCTTGGAAAGCCGCAATGGGCACGCGCCTGGTTTTCCGTTTTTCCGAATGCTAAAGCCAGCCAGTTCAATCTAAAACAGTTGCCTGCACCAGAAAAACCGAAGAATCTTGCAGGCAAATATGTCCGCTATGCAGGTTTTGGCCAGTGGAATACGATGGAAGTTAAACGGGCTTCGAATGCCTACCAAATTGAGTTTAATGGACTCTATATGGGTTTGCGCAGTCTGATTTATGGACCAAATATAGGAGAATTTTCAACCCGGATGCCATTGAATAAAGCTCAGACCAATTACAGCGTAGAAGATTGCAAAATTGATTTGAAATTTCAGTTTAACGCTCAAATTGGACAACAGATTGCGGTGAATAGCAGCAATCCGATGTCTTGTGGTTTTGGACATAATGTCTCGGCGGATGGCATGTATTTAAAGGTTGAGTGATTGCTGATTCAGCGATATCTTATTGCCCTATAACAAACATAATATTCAAAATATTACAGGGAAAATATGGCTAAATTTCTAAATACCAGTGCAACTAATTTTTTCTTAGAAGAACTCATTAAAAATGCCAAAGAACGTCTAATTTTAATCAGTCCGTATTTACGTCTCAATGACCGCATCAAAGAATTATTAGAAGACAAAGACCGGCTAAAAATTGATGTTCGCATTGTCTATGGCAAAAGTGATTTGCATCCTGAAGAAATCAAATGGATTCAAAAACTGGACTATGTGCGTTTGAGTTTCTGCAAAAACCTGCATGCAAAGTGCTATCTCAATGAATCGGAATGTATTATTTCGAGTTTGAATTTATATGAATTTAGCCAGGTCAATAACAATGAAATGGGCATTTCAGTTCGTAAGTATGAAGATGATGAGGTTTTTAAAGATGCGTATGAAGAAGCGCAGCGTATTATTCGGATTAGCGAAGAAGTCCGGATCAGCTTAGATGAAGTCAAAGCTAATCCGAACACTGAGGATTTAGGTCAAACTGATGAAGAAGCTAATGCCTTTAGTAAATTGACCACCTCCAAACTGGCTGCCAAATATAAAATTAAAACAGCAGATTTACTTGAAAAGTTAGTGGATAAAGGCTTTTTAAAGCTGAATGACACGGGTAAACATTTTTTAACTGACCAAGGCAAATCCATCGGTGGTGAATACCGTCCAAGTCAGTACGGCGGCTATTTTTTATGGAATGAAAATACGGAGATCTAATCCCTCCATTATTCAAAAAAGAAAATTCCCCTCTCTTTAAGAGATGAGAAGCTCTGCTTCGTAAGAAGAGATTTAAAATTTAATCCCTCCAAACCTCCCTTTCTTACGCTTCGATATAAAGCAGTGCTTATATCTTGCTTAGGGAGGCTTTTTCCCTCTCCTTCTAGGAGAGGATTAGGGAGAGGTAAATAAAGATAAACCCTCATCCCCCGCCTTCTCCCATAGGAGAAGGAGCTAAAAGCCTTAAATCGCCACCAACTCCCGAATACCTTTCTCAGGCATTTCACTGCCCACACCTTGCGCTACAACCTGCCCACGTGCCATCACGGTATAAGCATCAGCAAGTTCTTCAGCAAAATCATAGAATTGCTCTACCAACACAATCGCCATCTCACCCCCATCTGCCAGTTTACGAATGACCCGACCAATATCTTTAATGATTGACGGCTGAATACCTTCAGTCGGTTCATCCAAAATCAGCACACGCGGTTCAGAAGCAAGTGCTCGTGCAATGGCAAGCTGCTGCTGCTGACCACCAGACAAATCTCCGCCACGGCGGTGCTTCATTTCATCCAACACAGGGAAAATTTCATAGAGATGCTCAGGCACTTTGCGTGTCTTTGCGCCTTTAAATTTCGCCATACCAATGAGGATGTTTTCCTCCACAGTTAAAGTTGAAAAAATATCTCGACCTTGGGGCACATAAGCCAGACCTGCACGGACACGCTGTTCAGGACTGAGTTTCGAAATGTCCTTGCCATCCAGCAAAATCTGTCCGGATTTAATCGGTAAAATACCCATCAGACATTTAAGGAGCGTGGTTTTCCCTACACCATTGCGCCCAAGCACCACCGAACACTCACCCACAGGTGCAGTCAACGACACATCACGTAAAATATGACTGCCACCATAAAATTGATTGACGTCTTTGACTTCTAACATCACGGTCTCCTTAACGTCCTAAATACTTTTCAATGACATCTTCATTGGCTTGTACTTCTGCCAATGTGCCTTCTGCTAAAATTGCGCCTTGTGCCAATACCGTGACTTTTTCACTAATCGTATCGATAAAGCTCATGTCATGCTCAACCACAACGAGGGTGTGATTTTTCTTGAGTTCTAAACACAGCTCCGCCGTGCGCTCGGTTTCGGCATCGGTCATGCCTGCTACAGGTTCATCCAGTAAAATCAGTTTTGGACGTTGCATCAACAACATGCCGATTTCTAACCATTGCTTTTGACCATGCGACAGCAAGCCAGCAGGTTTATTAATGAACTCTTGCAGACGAATTTGCGCAAGTGATTCATCCAGGGCATTTTGGGCATCGGGATCGAGTTTGCTAAAGAAACTCTTTTTCACGCGCTTGTCTTTGGGTGCTGCTAGAAGCAGATTTTCCATGACGCTGAAATTTTCAAACACCGTCGGTTTTTGGAATTTACGTCCAATGCCTGCTTCAGCAATTTGCTCGGTACTCATTTTGGCTAGGTCATAGTTTTGCCCGAAAAATGCAGCGCCTTCAGTTGGACGGGTTTTTCCGGTAATCACATCCATGAGGGTGGTTTTCCCCGCCCCGTTCGGTCCAATGATGCAGCGTAATTCCCCTTCTTCGATATACAGCGATAAATCATTTAGGGCACGAAAGGCATCAAACCAGACACTGACTTTTTCCAGATACAATGCAATGCCATGGGTAAAGTCCGCGCCTTGTTCTTTTGGGCGACCATAGCCTTCAGAAGCATGACCACCATGCGGTTGCAGGATCTCGCTCATTCGCTACGCTCCTTTTTAAAACGGTCAAACAGACCAATAATGCCTTTCGGTAAGAAAATGGTGACCACAATAAATAGCGCACCCAAAATGAGTAACCATGCTTCAGGATAAGCCGAGGTGAAATAGGTTTTTACCCCGTTAATGACACCTGCACCAATTAGTGGGCCAATTAAAGTGCCACGACCACCCGCTGCCACCCACACCGCCATTTCAATCGAGTTCACCGGGTTCATTTCACTTGGATTAATAATGCCTGCTTGCGGCACATACAGCGCGCCTGCAATCCCTGCAATCACAGCAGAAAGCACCCAAGCAGAGAGCTTGTACCAAAGCGTGCGATAACCCAAATATTGCAGACGGTTTTCGCTGTCACGAATCGCCCCCAACACACGACCATAGGGTTTATTCATTAAATGACGTAAACCGATAAAGCACAGCAACAACACCAAGGCAGTAATAAAGCACAGGCTGGCACGCATAGATGCCGAGGTAATATCCATCCCTAAAATGGTTTTAAAACCGGTAAAGCCGTTATTGCCACCAAAGCCTGTTTCATTACGGAAGAAAAGTAATGCAGCGGCAAAAGTCATGGCCTGGGTGATAATCGAGAAATACACGCCTTTAATTTTCGAGCGGAAAGCAAAGAAACCAAAAATAAAGGCAATGATGCCCGGCACTAACACCACAAGGGCAAGTGACCAAAGGAAGTATTCCGTACCGACCCAAAACCACGGCACTTCAGTCCAACTGAGGAAGCGCATAAAGTCAGGAATGCCCTCACCTGCCGATTGGCGCATTAAGTACATCCCAAAGGCATAACCGCCAAGAGCAAAGTACAAACCATGTCCCAAACTTAAAATTCCGGTATAGCCCCAAACTAAATCCAGTGCCAAAGCGACCAAGGCCAAGCACATGATTTTGCCAATCAAGGTGACCCAATAAGCGGATAAATACAGTGCTGAATCGGCAGGTAACAAATGCAACCAAGGCAATGCCAATAAAATGGCAAAGCACACGGCAATGGCAATACCGCTATGCGGTTTGTCTGATAATAATTGTGTAATCTTCATGTGCTTACTCCACAAAACGGCCTTTGATGGCAAACAAACCTTGTGGACGTTTTTGAATAAACAAAATCACAAGCACCAAGAGAACAATTTTTGCCAGTACCGCACCAATACCAATTTCCAAGGCGGTACCGCTAATACCCAGACCAAGCGCTGCAAGAACTGCACCCCACACCTGACCTACACCACCGACAACCACCACCAAGAAGGCATCAATAATGTAGTTTTGCCCTAAATCTGGCCCGACATTACCGACTTGTGCCAAGGCACAGCCTGCAAGACCAGCAAGACCTGAACCTAAACCAAAGGCCATCATATCGATACGACTAGAACGAATACCGACTGCTCGCGCCATTTGACGGTTTTGTGTCACCGCACGAACGAAGAGACCAAAACGGGTTTTATTCAGTAGGTAAACCAACAACAAAAGCACTGCAATGGTAAAGACAATAATCGCAATACGGTTATAGGGCAGCATCAAGCTTGGAGTAATCGAGATCCCGCCTGATAGCCACGAAATATTCGACACTTCGACATTTTGCGCACCAAAAGTCATGCGTACCAATTGCATCAAAATCAGGCTGACCCCAAAGGTTGCAAGCAAGGTTTCAAGTTGACGACCGTATAATGGACGAATCACGGTACGTTCAATCAACATACCGATCAGTCCACTCACCAAGAATGCCGCAGGAATCGCGGCGATTAAGTACCACTCGACATAGCTACCCAAATAGCTTTTAAACAGACTTTGCACCACATAAGTAGTATAGGCGCCAATCATAATGAGCTCACCATGCGCCATATTGATGACACCGAGCAAACCATAAGTAATGGCTAAACCGAGTGCTGCAAGCAGTAAAATACTCGCAGTACTCAGCCCTGAAAATAAATGCCCAGTCCATTCACTGGCTTGAATCCGGGTTTTAATACTGCTTTTCGCTTCAAGCAAAGCCGCTTTCAGCTCAGGATGGATAGTCGGCTGTGTCAGCTCATTGTCGATCATCGCCAAGACATCGGGACGATTGGAGTCTTGCAAGGCTTTCGCCGCTTGAATTTTAACTAAGACATCTGCATCTTGATAATCCAGACGCGCTTTAAGCTGGGCCAAACGGGCTTTGACTTTGTTATTTTGTTCGTTCAAATACAGGGCATTGATGTGAGCAACATTCAGCTCTGCCAAGTTGCTTTCATAAATATCAATCGCTTCTAAACGCTCAGAGGCATCATCCGACTTCAACTTGCTTTGTGCCAAACCAAAGTTGAGCGCTTTACGCAAGGTATTCACCAAAGTCACTTGTGATAAGTCACTCGGCCAGTCAGTCACGATGTCTAGACTCGGGTAGCTGAGTAGTTTTTTGTCCGATTCTAAAATATAGGTTTGACCATTGGAACCACTATAAAGCTGCTCATTTTCAACATATTTTGCAAGCTGATCTAACTGTTCAATACTGCCCGGCCATTGCTTCAGTAAAGCACGACGCTGAGCAAAATCACCTTGCACAAATTGCTGGATTGCATCTTGTTGTTGTATCACTATGATTGAATTATTGTCTTGTAAAGAAGTTTCTGCTGTTGCCATTTGCATACAAAATATTTGTATAAACAACAGAAAAATAGTGGCGATATTCACACGAATATTCATTATATACACCCCTATTCCATTGGAAGTTTTCCGTGGAGAGTAAGAAAAAAATCAGAGGATGCCTGCTACGGCTGTAGCAGGCAAAAGATAGGTATTATTTAGGAATGTACGGGCTCCAAGGCTCTGCTTGAATAGTTTGAGATGTTTTGTAGACCACATCAAACTGACCATCACCACGAATCTGGCCAATCATGACTGGCTTGTGTAAGTGATGGTTACTTGCATCCATTTTTAGGGTATAGCCCGATGGTGCTTTGAATTCCTGACCTGCCATCGCTTCACGGACTTTATCGACCTCTGTAGAACCTGCTTTTTCAACGGCTTGCTTCCACATATTAATCCCGACATAGGTCGCTTCCATTGGGTCATTGGTCACCAGTTTGTCAGCATTTGGCAGTTTGAATTCCACCGCATACTGCTTCATTTTGTTGGTGAATTCGGTATTGACCGGATTCTTCACTGACATGAAATAGTTCCATGACGCCAAATGACCCACTAATGGCTTGGTATCAATACCACGCAGTTCTTCTTCACCTACCGAGAACGCCATCACTGGAATATCAGAAGCTTTAATGCCCTGATTACCCAGTTCACGATAGAATGGTACGTTGGAGTCACCATTGATGGTCGAGATCACCGCGGTCTTTTTACCAGCTGCGAATTTTTTCACATTGCCGACAATGGTTTGATAGTTGCTATGACCAAATGGCGTGTACTCTTCCATGATGTCCGCATCAGCCACGCCTTTAGACTTTAAGAAAGCACGTAAAATCTGGTTGGTTGTACGTGGATACACATAGTCTGTACCGAGCAGAACAAAACGCTCCGCTTTACCGCCCTCTTCGCTCATCAAGTATTCCACGGCTGGAATGGCTTGCTGATTAGGTGCAGCACCGGTATAAAAAATATTTTTGGATTGTTCCTGGCCTTCGTACTGTACAGGATAGAACAATAAGCCATTCAGCTCTTCAACCACTGGTAAGACAGATTTACGTGACACCGACGTCCATGCACCGAAAATTACCGCGACTTTGTCTTGGGTAATCAGCTGACGTGCTTGCTCTGCAAAAAGTGGCCAGTCTGATGCTGGATCGACCACCACAGGTTCCAGTTTTTTACCCAGTACCCCACCCTTGTCATTGATTTCCTTAATCGCCATTAAGGCCGTGTCTTTCAGTGAGGTCTCAGAAATTGCCATGGTGCCGGACAATGAATGCAGGATCCCGACTTTAATCGTATCGCCGCTGTCTGCGACTTTGCTTTCCGCGGCCGGGGCTTCTGCTTTTTCAGCAGATTTTGAACACCCCGTTAATGCAACAGCCGCTGCCATGGTTGCGGCTAAAATACTTTTTGAAAATAAATTGCGTTGGAACATCAGATTTTCTCCAAACTTTATGATGGTGCATTTTTCATGCTTGTCTTGTTGTACATCTGGATGGAGTGATTCAATTTCTGTGCCAAGGCTTCAAAAAATAAAAAAATTCACTTTAACTGATCTCATTATTTGTATTATGAATCATGTATTTAGTCATACTAAAAAGACTTAAAGCCCTATTGCAATGTAGAACTCAGACTCAACTTTAAATAAGTTGCATAAAGACCAATCAAAATATGCCAAAACTAAGATAGAAGATGATGTACAAATAAAGTGCAGCACCTTGAATATTTTTTGCACTGTTTTAAAACAAAAAATCCCGCGCTTGCGGGATTTTTTATTGCTTAAATTCGATAGTTTAAACCACCAAATCAGCCAGATTACCTTTTTGCTCTAACCAGTCTTTACGGTCACTGGCACGCTTTTTCGCCAAGAGTTTATCCAATAAACCTGCGGTATGATGAGCATCATCCAGATCCAGTTGCACCAGACGGCGCGTGTTTGGATCAAGTGTGGTTTCACGTAACTGGCTGGCATTCATCTCACCCAGACCCTTGAATCGAGTAATTTGCGGATTCTTGGTTTTGCACTTTTTCAGGATGCTATTCAGCTCGTCTTCATCTAAAGCGTAGTGCACATCTTTATTGTCATCAATCCGGAATAATGGCGGCATTGCAACATATAGATGGCCCTCTTCAACCAGTGTCGGGAAATGTTTCACAAACAATGCGCACAGCAAAGTGGCAATATGCAGACCATCCGAGTCGGCATCAGCCAGAATACAGATCTTGCCATAACGCAGTTCCGATAAGTCATCCGAACCCGGATCAACGCCAATGGCAATCGCAATATTGTGTACTTCCTGAGATGCTAGAACTTCGTCCGAAGAGACTTCCCAGGTATTCAGGATCTTGCCACGAATTGGCATGATCGCCTGGAAGTTCTTGTCACGTGCCTGCTTGGCTGAACCACCCGCAGAATCCCCTTCCACAATAAACAGTTCTGACTGATCCAGATCATGGCCTACACAATCCGACAATTTACCTGGCAAAGTTGGACCTGCCACAATCTTTTTACGTTCTACTTTTTTCGCAGCTTTTAAACGGCGACCGGCTTTAGAAATGGCCATTTCTGCCAGTTGCATGGCGATGTCAGAATTCTGGTTCAACCACAGTGCAAAGGCATCTTTGGCAATATTCTGCACAATCCCTGCTGCTTCACGGCTCGACAGACGTTCTTTAGTCTGACCCGAGAATTGTGGTTCCTGAAATTTCAATGACAGGATATAGTTGACGCCGTCCCAGACATCTTCGGCAGAGAGTTTCATATTCCGTGGCAGCAAATTCCGCAGTTCACAGAACTCGCGCATCGCATCAGTCACGCCTGAACGCAGACCATTCACATGGGTGCCGCCCTGTGCGGTCGGAATCAGGTTGACATAAGACTCCTGAACACTTTCACCGCCTTCAACGTTCCAGCAAATGGCAAATTCTGCGCTGGCACGTTCCGCATCCCCTGTTGCGACAAAAGCCGGTGCCGGAATAATTTCACGGTCTTCCAGCTCATCCATCAAATAGTCGACCAGACCATTTTCAAACTGCCAGGTGATCTTTTCATCATTGATCTGATCAATATAATTGATCTCAAGACCTGCGGCCAACACGGCTTTGGCTTTGAGATTATGTTTTAAAGCTTTTAAGGCAAATTTTGGTGAATCAAAATACTTGGCTTCCGGCCAGAACTGCACCATCGTCCCAGAGGCACGTTTCGGTGCTTTACCTGCCAGCACTTCAAGCGGTGCCACCGGTTCACCATTTTCAAAGGCCATTTTATACAGGTTACCCTGACGCTGAACTTCAACTTCTACCCGGGTCGAAAGCGCATTGACCACTGAAATCCCGACGCCATGCAAGCCACCGGAAAACTGGTAATTATCGGTACTGAACTTACCGCCGGCATGCAGTTTGGTCATGATAATTTCAATACCGCTCTGGCCATATTCCGGGTGAATATCCACCGGCATACCACGGCCATTGTCTTCAACTGACAAAGAACCATCTTTATAGACCGTGACGGTAATCTTGTTGGCATGTCCTGCCAGTGCCTCATCGACAGCATTATCAATCACTTCCTGTGCCAAATGGTTGGGACGAGAAGTATCGGTGTACATGCCCGGACGACGACGTACCGGATCCAGACCAGATAAAACTTCAAGAGATTGAGCCGTATATTGAGACACGTTATTCGGTTTCCTTTTTTATGCAGTCCAATAAAAACTGTAAGACGAACGGAATTTTCTCCGCAAAATCATCTATCCCGTGACTGCCATGCGCTTCAGTCATCAGCATTGCAGGGGGATGCGCAGCACTATAATAACGATGTGCTTCACGATAATCCAAAACTTCATCGCCTTGTTGCAGCAGAACCAGTATTTTGTCTGCATCTTGTGCAACAGGCAGGGCCAATTGTTGCAGTTGTATCAAATCTGCCTCATCCAGACACCAGTTGGGATGTACCTGATAAGGCAGTTGCTCGTCAAACAGTTCACGAAACAGTTGCCATGGTCGCATTGCCGGATTGATCAGTACAGCAGGCACAGCATGCTGTGCGACCAGATGTGTCGCATAAAATCCGCCGAGACTGCTGCCCAATAACGCCACATCATGCATCGATTCAATCAGGCCAGAAACATGTACAATGGCAGCGTTCGGTGACATGTTTAAATCGGGTAAATGTACCTGAATTTCAGGATACTTTGCACAGTAATGTTGCAGCAATTTCCCCTTGATCGAGTTCGAATTACTTTTAAAACCATGCAAATAAATGATATTCATGAACTACCAACAAAAAACCCATCAATCATCAAAATTTAATTTAAATAATGTGAAGTACACTACGTTATAAGACCAGTTAATTGCTTAAATTGTCTGACAAAAAAGCTCAAAATCTTCTCTCATTCTCGTTATTTTAAGCTGAGACCCTCAAAATCAGGAAACTCAACAAGAAAAAGAATTTATACCGCGAAGTTCTTTAAAAAGAAAGATGGCACCACATGCGGCTCATTGAAAGGACAGGATCAGATGCCAAGTTTGACACCGTTACATGAAACCTATTGTCGATGGGACCGAACCCCGCCGAGTCAGGCCGATGTACTGGAAGGTCTGGCGCAGCTGGTGACGATGCGCTTTAACGATGTGGTTCAGGAGCTGATCAAGAGTATTCAACGCGAAATCTTAATGAGTATTTTTGGTTTAAGTGAAAATAATTCAGAAAAAATTCAGAATATTCCTTCAATCGTGCGGCTCTATCAAATGTCTTATGACATGCTGTTTCATTACGGCAATACCCTGATTGCCCCTGCTTTGCGCCAGATTATTGAACGCTTTCCTAAACTGCATAATAAACCGCTGACACCTTCCTTGCATTTCCTGGTCAGTGTCTTAAATGGCATTATCGGGGATTATCTGCTGAAATATCAGAATCCTCTGGCCTTGCCGATGGTGATCTATGACCATTATGGCTCGCTGCAAAAAGGTGAGCTAAGCGGTCGTATTACTTTGTTTGTACATGGCTTATGCATGAACCATTTAGACTGGTCAAATCGCAAATATGAGGGCATTGGGGCAAAATTACTGGCGCAGCGTGACCGCAATACCATGCTCTATCTGAATTACAATACTGGACGCCGGATTTCTGCCAATGGTCGAAGTCTGGCGAATACCTTACAGGATCTGATTGCTCGCAATCCGAGAATTACCAGTATTGACCTGATCGGGCATAGCATGGGTGGTCTGGTCTCTCGTAGTGCGCTGTTTTATGGCAAGCAGAATGTCTATAGCTGGGTCAATATGGTGGAAAATCTAGTCTGTCTGGGTTCACCGCATCATGGTGCGGTACTGGAACGTTTTGGTTTTAGCTTGCAGGACAAACTCGGACATTTTCCATTGATCCGGTTGCTTGGCCATCTGGTCAATATTCGCAGTAACGGTATTCTGGATTTACGCCATGGTAGCGTCCGAGATGATGACTGGGAGCATAATCCGCTTCGGATCGGCTTTATGGACGATCACCGTAAACCTGCCCCGATTCCATCTCATATCGATACCTATCTGGTCGCCGGCACCATCGAGTTTGAAAACCGCAAGAACAAGACCTTGCATGTGATTGGCGATTATCTGGTCAGTATTGAAAGTGCTTTGGGCGAGCATCCCAATCCGCGCTTTCAGCTCAAAGTCCCAGATGCAAACAAGGCGATTTTCTATGGCCTGAACCATTTTGAAATTCAGTATCATCCGCTGGTGGCCGAGCAGGTGGCGCGCTGGTTCTATCCAAGTGTAGAAGATGAAGCCTTTGATCAGATTCATGAATATGTGATGGATCTGGACAGTCTGGAAGGCATTGCCCTGACCTAAACTTAAGCAAAATAAAAAAGCCCTCGATTGAGGACTTTTTTTAAATGCGGAATTAATATTTATCTCTGAGTCGTTTAACCGCTACGGTTTTATATTTACGCAGCAATTGCCATAAACTGACCAGCAATAAAATACTAAAGAAGATCAAAGACCAGACAGGCAAGGACTGACCCAAGAAAGTCCAGTCAATCGCAGCACATTCCCCCGAACCATTTAAGACCTGCTGCAGTACGGACTGCATTGGCAGGGTTTCCAGCCAGTATTCCAGACCGGGACCACAGCTCGGTACCTGATCCGGTGGCAGGTTCTGTAACCAGACATGACGCGCAGCCACGCCCACAGACCACAAAATACTGAGCGAACCCAGCAAGGCATACAGCCGCTTCATGACATTGGATGCAGGATTATGCAGGCATGCGATTAGTGAGATGATCCCGAGTCCGATTAATCCGACACGCTGAAACACACAGAGCGGACAAGGCGCCAGACCTTGTACATGCTCAAGATATAAGGCAAATGCCATGCCGATGACAGCAGCCAGAAACAACATACCACTCACGAAGCGATAACCCCATTGCATGGTGAATCCTCTTATTTTTTTATCGATATTGGGCTAAATAATCAGAAAAACTGACGCTGCTATCTTGCTCGAGTTGCTGTTGCTGCTGCAATGACTTTTGTGACATTTCTTCAAAATAAGCCAGGGTTTCCGGGCTGAGCTGATGTTCTTCATAGACACTGCTGTGCTGTTGGGCCAGATGTTGGCCAAAATGCCACATACCGCCCTGCTCACGTGTATCCCCGACCACCAGAGCAGACAAGGTGGCATCGACTTCATCGACCCGGATCATCATGGTTTTTAAAGCATCAGTATATAGAGTACTGTCATAGGCCGAATTTAACAGCTTGGCCAAGGGATGCATACGCTGCAAATGCATGGCACACCAGTCTTCAATCGGATAAGACTGGCCATTTTCCATAATTGCGGCATTTGGCGCACGGCCACGGTTGACGACCTCGGCTTGATTCTGCTCAATAATATCCTGTTCATCACTAAGAAGCGCCGGACTGTCTTGCAATAAACAGTACAAGGCTACCACTTCAAGGAAACCGGCCGTATCTTCATTAATGCCAATCGGGCTGTATGGATTGACATCGACTGCGCGCAGCTCGACATAGGCAATCCCACGATTTTCCAGTGCCTGTGACGGCGTTTCACCCGCGATCGGCACCTGTTTCGGACGCACCAGACTGTAATATTCATTTTCGATTTGCAGCACATGATCATTGATCTGGATCGGCTGGCCATTGGCATCATCCAGTCCCAGACGACTAAACGGTTTATACGGCGTTTTGACGGCTTTTTGCAGCCCGTCCAGATAGTCCTGCAAATTATTGTAGTGAATACCGAGCTGTTTCTGCGCAGAGTTTTGATAACCAAAACGTCCCATACGCAGCGCAGTCGCATAAGGCGAATACAAGGTGCCTTTCACCAATGGCAGCAAGAAATGATCACGGCCAGTCATAAAGCACTGGCAAACCGCCGGACTGGCCCCCACCAGGAACATCACCAGTGGAGTCAGACGAATAAAGTTGCGGATCAGGCCCATATAACGATGACTGCGATAATCCTGCAAGCTCAATGCTTGCAGCGCCTCGTCCTGTTCCTGCTGTTGTAAGGCCTCGAACAGATGATCCGGGAAAGACAGGTTGTAATGCACGCCTGAAATCGTCTGCATACGGCGACCATAACGCACGCCTAAACCATGACGATACAAGGTTTTAAACAGGCCGATATTCGAGCTGCCATACTGTGCCAGCGGAATGCTGTCATCGCGGCTGTCCAGCATACACGGCATCGACAAAGGCCAGAGCTTTTCATCATTTTCCAGATGACGATGGACAATCGCATGAATATCGCTGAGATAGTCCAGCGCTTTTTTAATACTGTCCTGTGGCGGAGTAATAAACTCCATCAATGCTTCAGAATAGTCCGTGGTGATATGTGGATGAGTCAAGGCTGAACCCAAGGCACGAGGATGCGCTGCCTGTGACAGGAAACCATCACTTTGCATACGTAAGCTTTCACGCTCGATACCACGCAACATGCCTTTGATGAGTGACGACTCGACCCAGGTCGGTAACACATTTTGGGAAGTCGATTCAGGTTGACTCATTACAATCTCGCTTAAGGGGGCTAAATTATTAAATTAAAATCATCGGTTTAATCAGTATAACGTGATTTCGTGCCGGCATATGACAGGCTGCCTAGTTTTCAGGCAAACCATTGATTTTTAATTTGGCAAATTTTTAACACAAACTTCCTCTATAAGACATGGAAAATTTGTGATTTTATTAACAAATAGATGCTAATGAATTGTAAATATTATGAATTATCAAGATATTTTAGACTTTTGGTTTCATGCGGACAGCCAGCCCTTATGGTTTAGCCAAAGTCATGAATTCGACCAAAGTATTGCGCAGCAGTTCATGAGCACCCATCAGCAGGCAGCCCAGGCTGAACTTTGGGGCTGGCGTAAAACCGCAGAAGGCCGGCTGGCCGAAACTATTGTGCTAGATCAATTTTCACGAAATTTATTCCGTGATTCTCCCCAAGCTTTCGCCCAAGACAGTCTGGCACTGGCCTTGGCTCAGGAAGCCATCAGCCTGAACCTGGATCAACAGCTCAGTCCGGAACAGCGTGCCTTTCTGTATATGCCATTTATGCACAGCGAATCCAAACTGATTCATGAATTCGCCTTAAAACTGTTTCAGCGTCTGGGCAATCCGACCAATCTGGAATTCGAGAAAAAGCACAAGGTCATTATTGACCGCTTTGGACGTTACCCGCACCGAAACCAGATTCTGGGTCGTGCATCGACCGATGAAGAACTTACTTTCCTGACCCAGCCCGATAGCAGTTTTTAAGATTTTTTAAGACCGCTGTCCGGACTGGATCATTGCATCAGGAGATCGAACATGAAAAACATGCTACTGGGATTGAGTGTGATTGCTGCCATCAGCCTGACTGGCTGTGCAACCACACCCTCAAAGCCCTTAACATTTGATCAGTTAGGTCGCTACAGTACCACTCCCCTCAACAGCAACACTTACCGTATCAGCTTTCAGGCCCGTCCCAATATGAGCTTTGGCACAGCTGAAGAAATTACCCTGCTCAAAGCCGCACAGACTACCGTACAAAATGGCTTTCAGTTCTTCAGGGTACTGAATGATCCAAGTAACCGTACTCAACAACCTCCACGGCAGGCCATCGTCTATCCGGCACCGAGCTTTTATCCGTACGGGTATTACCGCCGATATCCGGGGTTCTGGCCAGACCCATTCTATGACCGTCCCTATACCGTGACTCTGGATCCTGCCCAGGTGGCCTATACCATTGAATGCTTCAAGGCCAATCAGGCGCCTCAAGATGCCTTTGATGCCCGCTTGATTTTACATTCACTTGGGGCTAAATATGGTTTAAGTCCATCCGGTGCAGTGCTGCAACCGCAACCGGCCAATCCCTCCTGACAGGATGATCTATGCAGACAGAGCGTATCTCCCCGAGCTTACAACGCAGTAAACGTTTCGCGACCATCGCCCTGGTGGTCGCCGTACTGACCTGGTTGGCATTGATGGTGGCAGCCAAATTGCTACCCGAATATGTCTGGCTCATTCATATTCTGATGCTCTCGGCAGAAGCGGGTGTGGTCGGTGGCCTGGCGGACTGGTATGCGATTACGGTGCTGTTTCGTAACCCTTTTGGCAGATTGCCCATTCCCAAGTTTTTACGTGACCATACCGAAATCATTCCACGTAACAAGGCCCGTATTGCAGAGTCAATGGGCCGTTTTGTGCAGGAAAATTTTCTTTCTCCGCAAATTGTACAGCGCAGTCTGGACAGTACCGACCTGAGTCTGGCTGCAGGACGCTGGCTGGCCAATCCGCAAAATAATGCCCAAGTGACTCAGGTCATTCAGCAGACGGTGCCTAAAATCTTTGAATTTGTGGGACAGGAACAGATTGCCGGATTTATCCAGAGCAATAGTGTGCAATGGGTCAAAAACACCCAGATCAATACCTTGGCCAGTGAAATGCTACGCGCAGTACTGGACAATGATTTCCATCAGGATGTGTTACAGCGAGGACTGGATGTGGTACATGCTTGGATGACCTCTCATCCCGAACAGACCCGGGAACTGACCCGTAACCTGTTTAAGGAAATGGGTGTGTGGAAACTGGCCAAAGGCGCCAGCTGGATCGGGATTGACGTGCAGCAACGCAGTATTGATTCCGTGATCGGGCGCGTTGAAGCCATGCTGGCCGATCCAGATCATCCATGGCGACTTAAAATTGAGAACATGGGACATAGCTGGATGTTGCAGCTGGCGGATAATGACAGTGAAGCCAGCCAGCGTCTGAATGAAACCAAAGATGCCTTACTGGATAGCCCACAAGTGCTGAATTTTATCAGCGGTGCGGTGGTGATTTTATGTGATGCGATCAAGGCTGACTTGCAAAAACCGGATTCGGGGATTGCGGAAAATCTTAGAATTGCCATCCAGCAGGTCGGAGAAAATATTATCTCGAATGCCTCGGTACGTGAGCTGCTGAATAAACGTCTCAGCGGAATCGCGGTTGACCTGAGTGACCAGTATAGTGAAAAAGTGATTCGTTTTATCAGCGAGCGCATTCACGAATGGGATTCAAGCGAGATGATCGACAAGATTGAAAATGAAGTCGGCGGCGACCTGCATATGATCCGGGTCAATGGAGTCGTGGTCGGTGCCTGTATCGGTCTGGTGCTTGGGATTATCCGGGCGGCGGTAGAGCATTTAATTTAAAGATGACGCTATTCGTCCCATACATCCCGACTTTTAAAATATCCAAGAATTGACTCCAGCCAGATCAAATTTAAGATTTAAAAAATGATCATTTGGGTGGCTGAGATCCGGACATATCGACCAATAGCCCAGTGAATTTACGTACAAAAGGCAATAAGGTCACTACAATCGGAAAAGCAATCGCCCAGGAAATCATCCAGTTATGAAACCAGAGTGCTATAAATCCATCAATCCAGCCAAGATTACGCAGCATATTGATCATGGAAATAATGCCACTCATCAGGCAGGACAGGATAAAAGGCACAATAATCAATGCCCATTTTGCAGGGAGTTTAGGAATATGACCGATAATGGTCGGACGTTGTGATGCAGCCACGACATGCTCTTTTTACTGTTTTCAGATGACTAATATAAGCCAAATTCTGTACGGTGGAGCATTGTTTTTTTCATCTGAAATGTTGAGCTAAAAACTGGTTTTATTTTCATGGGATTAATCCGGTTATTTTCCCTTTCTTTAATCAAAAACTTCTAACGAAGTGATCCTCTACTTTTTATTCCCTAGAAATGCTTTTACCTAAACAGCCTGAAATTTGCTATATTTGCTGTTTTTCTGCGATCTCTATTTTCGACTGATTATGAATACGGCAATACAAGCAGCTCTCGATCATGCAGTGCACACTTTACAGGCACAAGGCGTACTCCCATCTGACTGGAACAATACAAG
The DNA here is from genome assembly GCF_048957595.1 of Acinetobacter sp. AS5. Taxonomy (NCBI): domain Bacteria; kingdom Pseudomonadati; phylum Pseudomonadota; class Gammaproteobacteria; order Moraxellales; family Moraxellaceae; genus Acinetobacter; species Acinetobacter sp. AS5. The sequence goes on from NZ_JARDAL010000013.1 coordinate 29,740, forward strand.
TAATTTGACGCGTACCAAAGACCGAAGCCATGGTGACTTTGCGTCGAATATTGCCATGATCGCGTCGAAAGCTGCGGCTATGAAGCCACGTGATTTAGCGGAAAAAATTCTTGCTGCCCTGCCTGAAGTGGCGGATATCAGCAAGGCAGAAATTGCCGGTCCTGGTTTTATTAACTTCTTCCTGAATGCCGACCAGCGCTTTGCAGTCCTTGATCAAATCCAGGCACAACAGGCGACTTATGGTCGTACCCAGGTCAATGCGGATAAACGTATCCAGGTTGAATTCGTGTCTGCCAACCCGACCTCCAGCCTGCATGTGGGCCATGGTCGTGGTGCCGCGTATGGTATGACGGTTGCGAACTTGCTTGAAGCGACTGGCGCCAAAGTCGATCGTGAATACTATGTTAATGATGCTGGCCGTCAAATGGACATTCTGGCGACTTCGACTTATCTGCGCTACTTAGAATTAACGGGTCAGGAACTGGTGTTCCCGAAAAATGCCTACCAAGGTGACTACGTTAAAGAAATCGCGCAAAGCATTATTGATCAGGATGGCGACGCCTATGTACGTCCTGTGGCTGACGTGTATAAAAACGTGCCTGAAGATGTACAGTTTGCAGCTGAATTAGATGCAGATGGTAATAAAGTCGTATTGTCTGGCGATAAAGAAAAACACATCGATGGTTTGATCTTTAATTCACAAGCGTTAATTGGCACAGGCTACCGCGTATTCTTGCAAGCCGCGCTTAAAGCTATCTTAGATGATATTAAAGATGACCTAGGCGAATTTGGTGTAACCTTCAATCAATGGTTCAGCGAAGAATCATTGACAGACAAAATTGAAGAAGCCTTACAGACCTTAGATCAGCGTGGTTTCCTGTATGAACTGGATGGCAACATCTGGTTTAAATCGACTGCATTCGGTGATGAAAAAGACCGTGTCGTGAAACGTCGTAATGGTCAGACCACTTACTTCGCGTCTGACATCGCTTACCACCTGAACAAGTTACAACGTGGCTATACCGATATTATTGATATCTGGGGTTCAGATCACCACGGTTATATCGCACGTGTAAAAGCAGCGATTGATGCGCTGGGCTATGACTCGAAAAAATTAACGGTTCTTCTGGTTCAGTTCGTGAGCCTATGGCGTGGCGGCGAGATGGTACAAATGTCATCCCGTTCAGGCCAGTTTGTGACCTTGCGTGATCTGCGTAAAGAAGTCGGTAATGATGCCGCTCGTTTCTACTACGTAATGCGTAAGTCTGAACAGCACATCGACTTTGATCTGGATCTTGCTGTGTCACAAAGCAAGGACAACGCCGTGTATTACATCCAGTATGCACATGCCCGTATCTGTCGTATGTTAGAAAAAGCAGCTTCTACCAACGTTAACTTTGATGCTACAGCGGCACGTAATTTGGCGGCTAAGCTGGAGCTTGATGCTGAAACTGAAATCCTGGCCAAACTAGCGGCCTATCCGGAAATTCTGGTCCGTGCTGCAAACAGCTATGAGCCACATCAAATTGGTAACTACCTGAAAGAGCTGGCAGCATTGTTCCACGGCTGGTACAACGACAATAAAGTACTCGGTGATGATGCTGAATTGACTCAAGCGCGCTTATTGTTATCAGTGAACGTACGTCAGGTACTGCGTAACGGTCTGGAACTGCTTGGTGTATCTGCTCCTGAAAGCATGTAAGCAAAACCTTGCCGTTTATCTGCTAAGCAGATATTTTGTAACTTTAGCTACGTGCTTGAAGATACAGGTAAATTAAAATTCTGTGTGATTTGTGATCTAGAGGATGACTTTTATATCCTGATCACATAGGATGAAGTAATAGTAAGGGCATAACTGCTGTTATGCCTTTTCTATATGTCCCGATTAATAAGAGGAAAATCCCAAGTGTTTGGAAAAACGCAGCGCGGTGTATCTGAAAGACCGAATAAGCCTAAAAAGCCACTTATTCCAACCTGGCTTGGCACACTCGTGATCATTTTAATCGTGTTAAGTTTTTTGATGGCACTGATGCTCTGGAAGCCATGGGAACCGGTTAAACCGAAAACTCAAACAAGTGCTGAATCTGTCCAAGAAGAAGATACCAATAAAGATTACCGTTTTTATGATCTGTTGCCGCAGCAACAAGTAACGCCGATTCCTGAACAGGCCGTCCCTGAAAACAAAAATCAGGATACAGTAGTGATTGTAGAAGCGCCTCGACCTGAAGTGGCTACACCTGAAGCGACGACGACTGAACCTGGTTTAGAAGCCAGTGAAGCACCTGTTGCCGCTCCGGCCAGTTATATTCTGCAAGTGCGCAGCTTTGATGATCCAGATCAGGCCGATGCCCGCCGCGCCGAAATTATTCTCAATGGTTTATCTGCTGATGTGGTACGCAGTGTAGAAAATGGTAAAGTCTGGTATCGCGTGGTTTCTGGCCCTTACGATTCTGCAGAAGCTGCGATTATCGCGCAGCAAACCTTACAAAATAGCGGGATCGATTCTATCGTCGTGAAACGATAAACCTTAGCAATAAAAAAGCGCCTGATGGCGCTTTTTTATTGCTTTTTAGCTCCTCCCTTTTAAAAGGGAGGCTGGGGGGATTAGCTAAAAATTAAATCCATCTTTAGAAAGGGGGAAGCTCCCTCACCTTCTAGGAGATGAGAAGCACGGCTTCGCAAGGAAGAGGTTATTTTAAAAGCCCCTCCACCTAGCCTCCTCCCTGAGCGAGATTCAAAGCAATGCTTTGAATTAAAGTGCAAGAGAAGGAAGTTAAAAATTTTAATCCCCCTCGATCCCCCTTTTTCAAAGGGGGAGGCAACAAGAGGTTAAAAGTATCTTATAGAGTATGTCCCAGCGCTTCACCCATATTCACCAAAGAATTGGCCTTGAATGCAGCATCCCACTGCATTTTATTTTCTTCAAATAAAATCACTGCAGTTGAACCGAGGTAGAAACGACCCAGTTCTGCCCCTTTTTCCAGGAACAGGTCATGCTGATTAAGTTCGATTCGTCCTGAAGGCTTCACTTTGCCGGTTGCCACGGTTTCAATACCCGCCACAATCATCGCGCCGACCAATACCACCGCCATACGGCCAATTTCAGTATCAAACAGGCAAACCATACGTTCATTGCGTGCAAACAGGCCCGGAATGTTTTCTGCGGTCACCTGGTTTACCGAGAACAGCTCGCCTGGAACATATAGCGTTTCAGTTAATGTTCCGGCAAATGGCATATGCACCCGATGATAATCACGTGGCGACAAATATACGGTCGCGAATTCACCATTTTTGAATGGCTCAGCCAGTTGCGGATCAGCAATCAGGGCTTCAACGGTAAATTTCTGGCCTTTGGCCTGAAACACATCGCCATTTTCAATTTTACCCAGCTGGGAAATCGCACCATCTGCAGGCGAAACAATGCTCGTAGCATCTGGATCAACCGCACGGATACCTTCTTTTAGGGCACGCGTAAAAAATTCATTAAATGACTTGAATTTCAGGGCATTGGCCTGTTCAGCAATCGACATATCAATGCCATACTGCGCCTTAAAGGCAGTAATTGCAGCAGTTTTGATAATCGGGTTTTCGCTGGCGGCAATTTTACCCACCACCCGAGACAAGCGATGTTGCGGTACTAATCGTTGAGCTTTAATAAAAAACTGTTGTTTTAAACGTGATGTGATGCTCAAGATGGCAGCTCCCCTGTAGCGATTGGACTATCGAGGCGGTTGCCCCATTCACTCCACGCACCATCATAGGCTCGAATTTTCCAGCCCAGTAAACGACCCAGAATATAGGCCAAACCTGAGCGGTGATGGGACTGGCAGTACACCACAACGGGTTGATTCAAATCAAAGCCCAGTTGTTCCAGACGCTGCTGAGTACGTGGTAAAGGCTGTAATTTTAAATGATTTTCACGATTAAGGGCAGTACTCCATTCAAAATGACGTGCTCCCGGAATGTGACCGCCGCGTCGAGCCGCTAGACGCAGGCCAGTATATTCATCTTGTGTACGGCAATCCCAAATTTGAACCTGTTGATTTTCAACCTGTTGGCGCAGTTCATCATAGCCAATCTGAAAATTCGCCTGATGCTCAAGATTGACCTGCAACACGTTCTTCACTGGTGCAAACTGTTCCTGACTGGAAGAAGTCGGCAAACCGGCACCGAGCCAGGCATGAATCCCGCCATTCAACAGACTGGTATTTTCAAAACCCAGACAATGCAGGTTCCAGAGCAAACGCCCTGCCCATGCCCCGCCCTCATCATCATAAGCCACCACATGATGCTCAGGAGAAATATTCAGATAATCAATGAGAGCCTGCAAGCCTTCCGCGTCCGGCAACAGTCCCATCGCCGTTTCTTCCTGACGCACCAGAAGTTTAGGCTTTAAATGCAAGGCGTGCGGAATATGCAGCTGCTCATACACAGAGGCACGGCTCAGGTCGACAATACGAAGTTTTTCATGGCCCAAATAGGGAACTAAATCTTCTGCCTCAATCAGCAGGCCAAAATTAAAAGCTGCAGCGGTCATCGTTATCATGGCTATTATTGGTCAAATCCTGTTGATCTTAGCACAGCTGGTTTTTACACTGATGCGCTTTCTTTGCAGATGATTAGCAAGATTTTAGCTAAACCCTGGTCTTAAATAAGCTTGCATAAAAAAAACCGCATCTGCATAGACACGGTTCTTTAAGATTATGAATTGTTCAAACTGACTTAGACAGGTTCATTGATCTCAAAAACCTGACGTAAATAGGCCAGGAACGTATCATTATCGGTCATGGTCTTGCCCGGGCTATCCGAGATTTTGGCCACTGACTGACGGTTACATTCCACCAGTTTCAATACAATATTCAGCGGAGTCTGTCCCATATCATTGGTCAGATTGGTACCAATCCCGAAACTGACCTGGAAACGGTCTTTAAAGTATTGATGCAGTTTCCAGGCTTTTTCCAGATTCAGGCCATCACTAAAAGTCAGCATCTTGGTTTTGCTGTCAATTTTCAGCTTTTTATAATGCGCATAGGCCTTGTCACCCCATTCATAAGGATCGCCACTGTCATGACGCAAGCCATCAAACAGTTTGGCGAAGTACAGGTCAAAGTCGCGCAGGAAGGCATCCATCCCCACCACATCGGTCAAGGCAATGCCCAAGTCACCACGATATTCCTGCACCCAGCTTTCCAGTGCAGATTTCTGGAAATTACGCAGACGTACGTCCAGCGCCTGAAAAGCTTGCAGGAATTCATGCGCCATGGTGCCAATCGGGGTAATCCCCAGCTCTTTGGCCAACAGTACATTACTGGTACCACGGAACACATGCGGTGCAGCTTTGTGAAATTCTTCGACCACATGCTTTTGCCAATCGAAACTGTAACGGCGACGCGTACCAAAATCTGACACCAAAAATGGTGGATCATTGGGGTTTTGCGCAGCATCATACTGCTTTAATAACTCGATTTTGGCTTTTAAACGGCGCTCGCCTTCCGCCAACACTTCAGGTGTGCGAATGCGGCTGAAATACAGTTCATTCACAATCGCCAGTACGAAGATCTCAAACATCATCGCCTGAACCATCGGGCCTTCCACCACAATATCCAGACGGCCTTGACTGTCGATACTGGCCTTAATGAAACGGCGCTTGAGCTGGAACAGTTCCAGATAATCCACAAAATCGCTTTTGATAAACCGTAAGCTTCTTAAGTATTGCAGTTCATCTTCTTTGAATTTGAGCTGACACAGCAAGTCCAGTTGATGATTGAGATCATCCAGAATATCCGTCAATGGATAGACTGTATCTTCCAGATTACGACAACGGAAATGGTAGACACTATGCGTTTGCGGAAACTTGTGTAAGACCACTTGTAACATGGTGAATTTGTACAAGTCAGTATCTAACAGAGAATGGATAATTGGAGCCATAACTAAGGGAATATCGCTGTGCTTATCTCTGCATTAAAGCATAAAAAGTCATGCAATAATGCAGGATTTACGTACAGCTGGCTGTATTTGCGACAAAAGTATCAGAAGCATAACCCGCTTTATTTCTGGGTGTTGACCTGAGCTTTTTCCTGTTCCTGAATCAGTTTCTGCAACTGTTTTTCCTGACCAATGACTTTGGCAAATTCGGCTGTGGTCTTTTGTCCGGTTTTTTGCGCCTGGGCATCACAATCTATCTGACGCAGCTGCTTGGCAATCGCAAATTCCATCTTGAATAAAGCTCCCATCAAGGCCGTATTGCCTCGATTGTCTCGAGCACAGCGGTCGGCACCATGTTTAAGCAAACTACTGACAATATCCTGATGACCATAATACGTTGCCATCATCAACGGCGTATAACCGTCTTTATTGCGTACATCGACCGGAAAGCCGTGTTTTAAGAATTCATGAATGACTTCGCTATTGCCAATTTTGGCGGCAGCAAAGAACAGGGCGACCAATTCCTGTTGTGAGTTCATTTGAACATTGTCCGCAGTTTTAGCGGGGGAGATATCCTTCGCGACAGTCACGTTTGCGAATGCGGAACCTATCGTGAGAATACTGGCTAAAAACACAGATGACATAACTTTCATGATGAACTCCAGCAGAAATCGAATTCATTTCAATACGGTTGAATCTTGAAATGCATTTTAAATTCGAGCAAACAAGTTGCCTGTAGAACTCCCCCTAGGGTGCAGGAAAGGTTTGGAATTCTACAGGACTTTACGGAGGTGACTTCTTAAGCCCTAGTCACCAATCCTGATCGACCTATCGAAATCAGTCTTTGAGTTGCGCTGCTTTGGCTTTAACAGTCGCGAGGTTACCGTTTACCGCCTTGGTCATACGTGTACCGTAGTCCGCATCTGCCTTATAGAAGTAAGACAACATGATGTGCTTGGTTTCTGAATCTTTCACTGCACCTAAGTCAGCAGCAAGGTTCATGATCAGGTCATCTTTCTCTTTAGCCGTGTATGAACGGTACAGCTCACCTGCCTGCTTGAAGTTCTGCTCTTTCACACCAATTTGCTGTACATGACCCGATAATGGTGTTTGTACCGCACGTGCTTTTTCAGTTGCAGCTTTTGGCTCTTTACGGCTTGGCTCATAGTTCACATCCGAGTCACGCTCAGAGATATTCATGTAGCCATCCTGATTATTGTTGTTCACATTTACCACTGGACGGTTCACCGGAATTTGCTGGTGGTTGGCACCTAAACGGTACATTTGGGTATCCGAGTAAGAGAAGATACGGCCTTGCAGCAGACGGTCTTCTGATGGCTCGATACCTGGTACCAGGTTGCCTGGCGCAAATGCCGACTGTTCAGTCTCATTGAAGAAGTTCTTCGGCATACGGTTCAGGGTCAAAGTACCCACTTTGGTTTCTGGAACCAGCTCAGTTGGCCAGATTTTAGTTGGATCTAGCGGATCAAAATCAAACTTGCCCAAGTCTTTAGGATCAAGCACCTGAATATACAGATCCCATTTCGGGAAGTTACCTGCATAGATGTTGTTATAAAGATCATTGGTCAAGTGGTTGAAATCTTTACCTTGCTGCTCAGCCGCTTCTTTCACGTTCAAGCCCTTCACGCCCTGTTTCGAGCGGAAGTTGAATTTCACGTACTTGTATTCACCTTTGTCGTTATACAGTTTGTAGGCATGTACACCGAAACCGTCCTGTTCGCGGTAGCTGGTTGGGACACCTTGCTTGCCATAAACATAAGTCAGCATGTTGGTTGCCCAAGGCTGGCTAGACAGGAAGTCAAATACACGGTTGGCATCTTGTACATTGGTGACCGGGCTTGGTTTCATCGCATGGATGAAATCCGGGAATTTGATCGCATCACGGATAAAGAAGACTGGCGTCTGGTTACCGACTAAGTCCCAGTTACCTTCCTGGGTATAGAATTTGATGGCGAAACCATGAGGGTCACGTAGGGTTTCTGGTGAACTTTTACCATGAATGACGGTAGACATACGCACAAAAACTGGAGTTTTGGTACCGGCCTTGAATAAAGAAGCAATTGTTAAATCAGACAGATCTTTCGTAGTAACGAATTCACCATAAGCCCCTGTACCACGTGCGTGAACCACACGTTCAGGAATACGCTCACGACCAAAACGTTGCAGTTTTTGAACCAGTTGCACATCTTGCAGCAAAGTTGGACCTTGTGGACCCGCAGTGATCGAGTTCTGGTTGTCGCCAACTGGTGCCCCGTTATCTTTGGTTAATGGTGCAGCTTGTGCAGCTGTCACCGTTGCAAGCATTGCAACCAGTAATGAACGCTTAAACATTTCTAAATCTCTCAATTTATTACCTTTCCTGCATGGGCTAAGATACGCCAACACAATAAATAGATAAAACAGATTATTTTTATTAATTCAATCGCTTTAATGAATTTATAAAAATTAATCAATTGATTTTCATATATTTAAAGCTCATAAAAACGGCATCTAATACTGCTCCAGATTTTATTCTTGCTACAATCACCTCCATCTATCGTTATCAGTCCATATGTAAAATGCGTGCCTTATTACAAAGAGTTTTAGAAGCTAAAGTCGTGGTCGAGGGTGAAACCACTGGGGAAATTGAAAAAGGAATTCTGGTTTTTCTAGGTTTAGGTAAAGATGACAATCTGGAAAAAGGCAAAAAGCTGATTGATAAGATATTGAAATACCGTTTCTTTGATGATGAACAAGGGAAAATGGGCTGGAATGTTGCCCAAGCCGGCGGTGGTTTATTGCTGGTTTCACAATTTACCTTGATGGCACAGACCCAGAAGGGTTTACGTCCAGACTTTGGCCCCGCTATGCCACCTGCCGAGGCTAAAGCACTTTATGAGCAGCTGGTAGAATATGCCCAAAGCCAGTTTGAACATGTACAAACCGGTATTTTTGCAGCCGATATGAAAGTGCATCTGGTTAATGATGGACCTGTGACGTTTAATCTGGAAGTGGAATGATTTATTTTTATCAGTACTTTGATTTTAGATTGAACGTGGTATCCGCCTCCATATTTGAATTGATTTTAATCCTGATATCGCCGAAGCTGCCTGCTTCAATATAATTATTCACGGCTGCAAACTTAGTCAATCGAAGTTTATTAGGTATTGCTTCGCTGTGGCCTCCCCCTTGCGGATGATTGGGCAAAGGCAATCCGAAGATTGTTAGCCCTGTATCTCCGCTGGAATGGATCTTAAAAGCAATGCTGTCTCCTACAGCAATATTTTTTAGTTTTTCCTCTCCACCCTTATATTGAATGATGACGACAGCTAAATGCTGTTCACTCTGATTTTCCAATAGAATATCAATATCATTCGAAGCAGGCTTACAGGAAATAAGCATAATCAAGATCAACCCGACATAGATTATTTTCATATCACTGTGATTATTATTATTTTTCGACTTATCCATTAAAAAACCGATTACATTTGCATGCAATCGGTTTTTAGTTATTTTTAAAGCTTAGCTCTAAACTTAACGACCCGTTTTCTCTTTAATAAACTGACGTACCATTTTCACTTTTTCTTTGACTGGCTTTGGCAGTTTTGGTGGAATCATTTTTGCCACCTGGTTAAACCAGACCAGCAGGCCAAAGTCGCCTTCCATCTTAATCGTGCCGCTTTGCATCCCGGTCATAAATGCCGTCGGGTCACCTTTGACCAAGGTCTTCACGCCCTGCTCACTGTCGGCAAACTGCAACACAAAATCAGCTTTTTCAGCATCACCCGAAACCGTATCGATATGACCGTTATCCACAATAATCTGACGTGCCATGCCTTCATCCGTACCAATCTGGATACGGAATTGACGTCCATGTACCAGTTCAATGAATTTTGGGCTGGTACGTGCCAACTGCTTCATACGTAAAGCTAAACCTGCGACCAGTAAGTCCAGCGGATCTGTACTCATATCAATAAGAGGAAGTTTTAACACAGGAATGGACGACAGTTTCATGGAGGATGCCTATTCTAATTGTACGAAAATTGACAAATATCCTAGCATAGTTCTGAGCTAGGTGGATTATGCAGTTTGTATCATATTTCCAAACTGAAAAATGCACCCGTGGGTGCATTTTTTTCATTGCAACTTGTAGAATTAACGGCTTGAAAGCTGCTGCTGGTCGTCTTCATACACTGGCGTATGTTCGATGCAACGGCGTTTTGCCAAAGCACGCTCAGCACGACGATCTTCACGCAACAACAGGCCAGTCACGACCATCATGACCGCAGTTAACGCACTCAGATAACTATACGTCATTGGTAGCTCAAACCAAGTTTGAGTTCCTACACGAATCACCTCGATCAGGCCCCATACCAGCATCCCGGCCGCCATAAAGCTTAACCAGCGACGATAAGGCGAGAAGAACACAGCAAGCACAGCTACAGCGACTAAACTGAAGCCCACAATCGTTGCTAAATTCGCTGTTACCATATAACCCCCTCCATCCAGATAGATAGTTTCCGCTTGATATTGCAACGCTTCTATCTATTGAATTTCGTTAAATCAATAAAATGGAATCTGTTGATTTGTATCTCTATGCCTGCATTATGCTGAGTTTTTTGCATAAAAAAAGTCCTGTCATCCAGCCTAACGACATACTTTGTCGCGATATTATATTGTCATTACATTTTTTGCTTTTCACATTTTTGTGGATCAATGACTGCGCCAATGTTGGCGTGTCATTACAAAATTATCAGTAGTTTTTTTAAGTGAAAAAATTATTTTTCCGTTTAAGATGATCGATGTTTTTGTAGCCATATTTCAACTCTTCCTTATATAACTCACATCATAAGCATTGACATCCTCACCCACCTGAAAGGAGGGTGATTCCTACTGCTAGACGCTTATGCCCAAGCGCAAGTATGTTCTTAGCACTGTTCAAATCCCGATCCAGGACACTTGAGCAGTTTTCACATTCCCATACTCTTATTCGCAAATCTGCTCTACCTTTCGGACTGCTTGCGGTGATCTCACCACAGCACGAGCAGATTTGGGTTGTGAAACTTTCGTTGACTTCCTCAAACAATACACTTGCGTTCTCGCATTTATACTTGAGCATTGTTTTGAGTTCTGAAAATCCTGTATCTAAAACCGATTTAGCCATTTTAGTTTTCACAAGTTTTTTAGCACTCAGGTTGCCAACAATAATCAGTGCATTTTCTTTTACAAGCATGGTGCTTGCTTTGTGCAAATGATCTTTACGACAATTTGCAATCTTGGCGTGTAATGCACGAACACGCTTTTTATTCTTCGCTCGTTGAGCAGTACCTAGTTTTTGTTCATATTTTCGATAGAACTTTGGATTTGAAATCACAGTACCATCAGAACAGGTGGCTATATCTTTTAAGCCTAGATCAATGCCAATAGCTTTAGTTGCAGTTGGTTTATCTAACTTAGGTGAATCCACGACCAGGCACACATACCAACGCCCACGACTGTCCTCAACAAATGAGCCTGTTCTAACGGCATATTTGTTTAAACCGTAGCTATCCCATAAGCCAAATTTGGTTTTTCCATACTCAACCCATCCCTCAGCATATTTCAGTCCTGATTTTTTGAATGGTATCCAACCAAGCGATCTTCTTGCTGACTTCTTGTTACTTACACGCCATTTTAATTTTGCTTTTCTAAACTGTTTTCTTTTAGCAGCATATTCTTCCCTAATTGCATCCACCGTTTGGCTATGCAGACCACACAATTTTGAAGTCCCTTTTGTGTATTTAGCCATATCGAATGCTGAGAAAAAATCACCTGTTCTTTTTAGGTGTTTGAAACTTAAATCATTGACATAATTCCAAACAAAGTTCACCTCAGATGCTAATTGGTCTAGCACCTTGCAATGTTTGTCTTTTATGCGTAATTTAAGTGTTTTCATGGGCTTATATTAGCTCATGTTGAATTAAAATTATTGATTCTTAAAAAATAAACGACATTTCATGTCGTGTCGCTTATATCTCTGACCTGAAGAACAGAGTTTTACGCTCCATTTGATAAAAAAACGCGACCCAAAGGTCGCGTTTAAAATCAAGCAAAGCCTGTACTTATGCACGGTTCAGGTCTTTATCATGTACGCCGAGCAGATACAGCACACCGTCCAGACCGACGCTAGAAATCGCCTGATTGGCATTTTGGCGTACCAGAGGTTTGGCACGGAAAGCCACCCCCAGTCCTGCAATGGATAACATAGGCAAGTCATTGGCGCCATCACCGACTGCAATGGTTTGTTCCAGGGAAATTCCCATCTCCTGGGCGATTTCACCGAGCAAGAAGGCTTTACGCGCGCCATCGACAATATGGCCTTTGACTTCACCGGTAACCACACCATCCTGCACATCAAGCGCATTGGCATGTACTTCATCAATATCCAGTTTAGTTTGCAGATATTCCGCAAAATACTGAAAACCTCCAGAAAGAATTGCAGTACGGTAACCCAATGCTTTCAAAGTCGAAATCAGGCGTTCAGCCCCTTCAGTAATGGTCAGGCGCTCGGCAATTTTCGGCAGTACCGATGCGTCCATACCTTTTAACAAGGCAACACGGGCACGGAAGCTTTGCTGGAAGTCTAGCTCGCCTTGCATGGCACGTTCGGTAATTTCTGCAACCTGCTCACCAACACCGGCTTCAATTGCCAATTCGTCAATCACTTCCTGCTCGATCAGGGTCGAGTCCATATCAAAGCAGACCAGACGGCGGTTACGGCGATAGGCATTGTCTTCCTGAACCGCGACATCGACATTCAGTTCATTCGACAGGCTGAGACAGGCCGCACGCATGGCAGCTGCATCCAGCATTTGTCCACTGAGGCCAAACTGGACACAGGCACGTTTTGGACCGGCACTCTGACCATCTAAAACGGGGCGACCAGACAGACGGGTCACGGTTTCAATATTAAAACCCTGGCCCGAGACAATCTGGGTCACGGCTTGCAGATGAGAGGCATTTAATTCAGGGGCCAATGCCGTTACGATATAACGTGTGCGTCCACCCTCTTTGACCCACTGCTCATATTCAGTTGCAGAGATCGGTTTAAAGCGCACGGTTAACCCGATATCATGTGCTAGAATCAGGATCTCCTTCATGGCTAATGCGGTTGCAGTCTGGTCTTCAGAGGCAACAACAATACCTAAGGTTAGCTGATTATGAATAACCGCTTGCCCTACATCTAAAATCTGTAGGGAATGAGCGGACAAAACCTGCATTAATCGTGTAAATTGATTAGGCTGGTCAGGTCCTAAGAATGATATAAGAATGATTTCTCGCATGAATTGACTCGGGTCTGAGCTACAACTATTGTTAGAATCATAATCGAAATTGAACAGAATTGCCTTGGAAGTTTACGTTGAATGCGCCTAGACAAGGGCTATTTGCTAGCCTATTGATTGTAAGTTTTGCTCTGCATACCTTTTTACTGGTATTGGCAACCACTCACCAACTGAATGAAAACCGTGCCAATCAGGGACAGCTGATCACCAGTCAACTGGTGACAGACAGCCTGTCTGAGCTTGAACCGCCCAACCGCGTTTCTCTGGCTTTGCTGGCAAATCGTTATGCCACCAATCCAAGTGTAGCTTCCATTCGAATTCTGGATGCGAAAGCTCAGGTTTTAGCCACTGGTGGATTGACCAAAACTCGCGAGGGTGAAGTTTTTGTCCGTGATGCGCTGCAAAACGAGAAAAAAGTCGGTGTGATTGAAATCACCCTGATTGAACCAAGTATTGGTGAAATTCTGCGCACGCAATGGCTGGCGATTCTGTTCTCGTTCATTATTCACGCGTTAATCTGGGTGGCTTACCGTGCCATTGCCCGTCCAAGCCGGACTGAATATCTGGCGCGCATCAATAACGAATCGCGGCTGAAATTCGAGATTCAGACCCTGACCCAGGCATTGGAACAGGAAAAGCATAATGCGGCACTGGCGATTGCCCAAGCCCAACAGGCAGTGAAAAATAAAGCCAAAGAAAAAGAACATAAGCCGGCGGTACTGGAGAGCGATAGCCTGAGCTTAAACATCCAGTTCTACGATCCAAAACAATTACTGGATAGCGTGAATAAAACCGTTTCAGTGCCTTATTTCAATCTCTGCCAGATTTTCCTGAATAAAGCCACCGAACTCTGTGTGCAACGCTATAAATTGAATAGTTCTGATATTTGTACCGTACATAAATTTGATGAAAAAGGTGCCACCATTAGTATCGCGGCAGACAAACCGAATGCCCTGGCCTCCCTGACCATGATCAGTGCCGTGTTCCAGCTGCTTTCGGAAGTGCTGTATAAACGCTATCGTGAAGAAAAACGTTTTGTGCTACAAACCCGTAGCGCGATTGCTTCTAAAGTCGAGGAGATGCAGCTCAGCTCGGTACAGGCCGCTGAGCGCCTGACTCAGCATCTGGTCGCGAAAGAAAGTGCCTTACATGTACCGAACACCTTGCTGAAAGATGTGAGTGATCACTTCCAGCTGGTCAGCATGCCGAATCCAACCAATGTCCTGACCCGTCATGCTTTTGTGGTGAATGGGATGGATGCTGAAAGCGCCGAGCTGGCACAGACTTTTAGAACCGAAATTCTAAAATCCAAACAGTCCAAAGCCTCATAAATATCACTGAATATTGCAATTAAAAAAGCCGGATTCAATATCCGGCTTTTTGATGGGTACAAAACAAATACGCCAGCGTATCTTGGCCTACCCTTTAAATTTTTAACTGTTTTTGTTCCAGCAGATATTGCTGGGCATTATAAGGCTGGGCCGGATACTGACAAGGGACTTTATGCCACTGACCATCGGCATCTAACTCCCATGCATTTTGACAATCTTTTAAATAGCTAATCAGGCCATCTTTATAAATCCGTTTTTTCAGCTCTGGATCCAGCACCGGGAAACAGGTTTCAACTCTGGAAAACAGGTTGCGCCCCATCCAGTCGGCACTGGCACAATACAGTTTCTTGGCGCCGCCATGCTCAAAATAATAGACTCGGGTATGTTCCAGGAAACGTCCGACGATTGAACGGACCTGGATATTTTCTGACATGCCGGTGACTTGTGGAATCAGGCAGCAGATTGAACGCACAATGAGGTCAATTTTCACCCCAGCCTGTGACGCCTGATACAGGGCAGCAATCAATTGCGGTTCAGTCAACGCATTCACTTTGATGATGATATGCGCGGCTTTTCCAGCCAGGGCAAATGCCTTTTCCTGCTCAATCAGTTTCAGCAGTTCGCTATGCAGGGTAAACGGTGCATGCAGCAAGGCTTTCAGTTTGGCCATTTTGCCCATGCCGGTCAGTTCCTGGAACATGCGATGCACATCTTCACAGATATCCGGCTGTGTGGTCATCAGGCCATAATCGGTGTACATGCGGGCATTACCGGCATGATAGTTTCCGGTGCCCAAATGCGCATAACGCAGTAATTCCTGATTTTCACGCCGGACGATCAGAATCATTTTGGCATGGGTTTTATAACCGACGATGCCATAGACCACCACTGCCCCGGCTTCTTGCAGGATATTGGCCACCATAATATTGGATTCTTCATCGAAACGTGCCCGCAGTTCAATCACGGCTGTGACTTCCTTGCCATTCCGTGCGGCTTCTGCCAGCACCTGAACAATTTCCGAATCCGGACCACTGCGGTACAGGGTCTGCTTGATCGCCAGCACCGCCGGATCCTTGGCCGCTTCGCGCAGCAAAGTAATCACCGGCTGGAATGAATCAAAAGGATGATGCAGCAGCACATCCTGCGCTTTCAAAATTTCAAAAATACTTTTCTGTTTACGGAAAATTTTGGGAATCACCGGACTAAAATGCGGATACTTTAATTCCGGACGCTCAAAGCTGGTACTCAGGCGGGACAAATTGATTGGTCCATCAATCCGGTACAGTTCCTGTTCCGTCAGATTAAATTCATCCAGCAAATAGTCGATGATGTTCTGTGGAGAGTCATTTTCAATTTCCAGACGTACTGCACGACCAAAGCGGCGCGAACACAGTTCGTCTTTTAAGGCCACGGCCAGATCATCGACATCTTCCGACAGTACCAGATCGGCATTGCGGGTGACCCGAAAGGCATAACATCCGGTCGCTTTCATGCCGGGAAACAAATCACTGATATGCTGCTGGATGATCGCAGTCAGAAAAATCTGGGTGGTATTATTTCCGGCAACGTCTTCCGGAATTTTAATCAGGCACGGTAAAGAACGGGGTGCCGGCACAATTGCCATCTCGATTTCACGGCCAAAGGCATCTTTACCTTCCAAGCTGATAATAAAGTTCAGACTTTTATTCACCAAACGTGGAAAAGGATGTGAAGGATCCAGACTGATCGGGGTCAGTACCGGTTGCACTTCTTTGGCAAAAAAGGCTGCAATCCAGGCCTTGTGTTTTTCCAGAAGATCCTGATATTGAAGAAACTGAATCCCTTGCGCCTGGAGTTCAGGCAAAATTGCATGATTCAGAACCTCATACTGTTTGTTCACTGTGGCATGAATGGACTGGGACAGTTCTTGTAGAATCAGCTCGGTGGGTACAGCATCAGGCGTCCGGGTAGTCGCATTCAGATCTTGCTGTTTCATCAGCCCGGCAATCCTGATTTCAAAAAACTCATCCAGGTTACGGGAAAAAATAATCAGGAAGTTTAAGCGCTCTAAAATCGGTAAATTCGGATCGAGTGCTTGTGCCAAGACACGACGCTGAAATTCAAATAAGGAAAGTTCCCGATTAAAATAGGTCGCTGACGAATGCTGAAATTGTTCCATGCCCTCTCAATGCTGCTGATTACAGTCTGTTGTTTCACATCATTGAGGGGCGATCTTAGGCAGACTTTATGACACTTATGTTACAAAGCTTGATAAATCTATATAGATTAATATTTTAATTTCTTCACATTATAAAAAATCATCCTCTGGCTTGTTGCGCGCTGTCATCAAACTGCAATTAGGTGTCTGTTTTTTCAGTTTGTCTGGCAGCCCAATAAGTGGCTAAAGCTGGCCCTGAAATATTATGCCACAGGCTAAAAATGGCGCTTGGCAAAGCTGTCATTGGAGATGCAGCAAAATGGGTCGCCGCCAAAGCCACACCCAGACCAGAATTCTGCATACCGACTTCAATGGATACTGCACGACAGTCTATTTCTGCCAAGTGAAATATACGACTGGCCCAATAACCCAGTAAATAGCCCATACCATTGTGTAAGGCCACGATTCCTAAAATCATTAACCCAGACTCCAGAATCTGGGCTTTACTGCCGGCAATAATCGCCGCGACAATTGCCACAATCGCAATCACAGAAATCAACGGCATGACCTGAATATAGGCCGTGACTTTTTGCTTGAGTAGCGCCCGTACGATTAAGCCCAGAATAATTGGGAATAACACCACCTGTAAGATCGACACCAGCATCGACCAGGCATTGATCTCAATCCACTGACTGGCCAACATATAGAAAATGGCCGGAGTTAAAATGGGCGCCAGTAAAGTCGAAACCGAGGTACAGGCGACCGACAAGGCAGTATTGCCCTTGGCCATATAGGTAATCACATTGGATGCAGTTCCGCCCGGACAGCAACCCACCAAGATTACCCCGATCGCAATCTCTGGTGGCAGCTGGAACAGCTTGCACAGCAAAAAGGCCAAGCTCGGCATCACCATAAACTGGGCGACGACGCCAATCGCTACTGCCTTCGGAATTTGCAAGACACTTTTAAAATCACCTATCGTCATGGTCATACCCATGCCGAACATAATGATGCCCAACATCCACGGAATATAAGCCCGTAACCACACAAAAGCCTCGGGGATCATCAAGGCAATGCCGGAAAAAAGGACCACCCATAAAGCAAAGGTTTTTTGGACAAATTGGCTAAACTGGAGCAAGGCTGACATGGGTTTCATCCAGGTGACATTAAGGGAGAAAAAGCAAGATAAAACAGGCACACGTTGATGCCTGATTTTTTATATTTAAATATAAATAAGATCAAAGGAATATTTAAATTCTATCCCTATCCAGCTTTTTAAGCAGCTTGAACAATATCTTTCACATAGATACGTTTTACGCCATGCGACAGCATATCCTGCCAGGCATGTTGCAAGGAACCATTCAGGTCAATGCCCTTGGTGGCATCGGCAATCACATAGGTCTTAAAGCCCAGTTCGCAGGCATCGATTGCAGTCCAGGCCACACAAAAGTCCGTAGCAATCCCGACCACAAATACGGTATCAATCCCACGTTCACGCAGATAACCAGCAAGACCGGTAGTGGTTTTCTGGTCGGCTTCCATAAAGGCCGAGTAACTGTCGATCTGGGAATGAAAGCCCTTGCGAATGATGAGTTGTGCTTGCGGTAAATTTAAATCCGGATGCAGTTCGGCATCGCGTGTCCCTTGCACGCAATGCTTTGGCCATAAAACCTGACTGCCATAATCCAGCTGAATGCTGTCATAGGCTGCTTTGCCGGGATGGTTGTCTGCAAAAGAGATATGGTTGTCCGGATGCCAGTCTTGGGTCAGGATAATATGCTTAAAATGCTGCCCCAATAGATTAATATTTGGAATAATCTGGTCAGCATTGGCTACAGCCAGATTGCCTCCCGGGGTAAATCCTCTTTGTACGTCTACGACCAGTAAAGCGACATTATTCTGCATCTGTTTTCATCCATTGAAATTTCGATTTATGCCCAAGCATAGCGCAAAATACTCGAGGATTTTTAGCCCTGCTGCTAAAAATGGCATGACTGTGTATTCTCGGCATGTGTATATGAGCAAATCAATAGATTCATTGTTTTTGACAAATATGAGATGAGTTCCGGGCTTGTATCAAGCTAGATCTCTACAAAAAATAAGTTTTAAGATATAAAGTGATGAGCCTTTCTAATTAGAAAACAGTATATTTAATTCTTAAATTCTGAAAATAAAAAAGCCTGCAAAAGCAGGCTTTTTAAAATCTTGGAACATTACACTTTAGTGCGGTTCACCAGGAACAGCATACATAATGCAGAGATGATGATACATGGGATCGCAGCAGTAATGATCCCCGCAGCGCCAAAACCTGCCGTCAGTAACTGACCGGCGATGACTGGACCCAGCATGGCACCGATACGGCCAACTGCAGACGCAACACCAACACCAGTACCACGCACTTCAGTCGGATAAACGATACTACCGAAGGCATACAGTACACCCTGACAACCAATCACGAAGGCACCGGCCAATGCGGCGGCCATATACATCTGGTTCAGCGAGCTTGCACCATTCAGCGCCAGTAGACCTGCCAGAATGCCCCCGTACATCAACAGGATCACATAGGCTTTCTTCCAGCGGTCGGTCAGCATACCCAGAATAATCGTACCCAGGGTCGCTGTAACCATGAAGTAGAATTGTGCGGTTGAGCCATCTTTACGTGTGAAGCCGAGTTCCATAAACAATGATGGCAACCAGCTCAACATGATGTAAACCACCATCAAGGTAAAGAAGTAGCTTACCCAGATACATAGCGTACGTAACAGGTTGTCCGAATTAAACAAGTCCTTGAATGAACCCTGCGGTGCAACAGCAAGTTCTGCAGCCGTTTTGTTCTGTGCTTTCAGGTATTCCTTCGATTCAGGCAAAAATAGCATCATCAGCGGAATGGCAAAAATCGGTAACAGGCCACCAAGATAGAAAACATTTTTCCAGTTGGCACCAAATTCAGTCGCAGCAACCAAAGATAAAATCGCTGCACCGACTGGCATACCGCAGTACATCAAACCTACTGCACGGCCACGATTTTGTGGAGAGACTGCTTCAGAAGCAAGTGTAATCAGAATCGGCATCGCGCCGCCCAGACCTGCTCCAGCCAGGAAACGCACTGCCAGCAAGCTGTTAAAGCTATTGACCCAGACGGTACATAAGGTAAATACAGCAAATATTGCTGTCGACCAGATCAACACTTTCTTACGGCCAATGCGGTCCGCAAATCGGCCACCAACCAGTGCACCCGGTAATAAACCCAGAATCCCTGCACTAAAAAACACACCCAACTGGGAACTATCGAGACCAAAATGCTCACGAATACCTGCAGCAGCAATTCCGGCTGCCTGAATATCTAAGCCTTCAATCACCGCAATCAGAAAACAGATGGCGACCGTGACGATAGCATGCTTATTGTCTGATTTTTCCATTGGATTATCCTTGTTCAATCAGCGTTACAAAAGACAGCCATCATCTATGAGCCTGATTGCAGAAATAACTATCAATAAGTTGAACGTTTTGCTTGGATATTCCAAAAGGGGCTGAAGTAAATCAATTGAAGATGCTGACTGATAAAGTCGCAAAAACACTTAATCAGAACATCATAAAGTTCAAGACTTAGACTTTAAGGCTTATACATCAAGTTAAAAAATTAACCGATAAGAAAAAAAATTCTCAATTTATTGATATTTAAAAAAGATTAGTCTTAATAGTTTTTGTCTTTATTTGTCTGGGTACAAGAGTGCGATCAAGATGTACGAGATCTCAATTTATCCAATATAACTATTATTCCAAAATCAAAAGGCATAAAAATCGCAGTTTTCAGCTGATCTTTTTGCACAAGCCTTATCATTATTGGGTTCATTTGGGGCAATATCTTCTTTTGTCTAGACTAGAGACATAACTTTGGTCTCAGGATTTTGCTTTATAAATCATCTTATTTATTACTTGATTGTTTCCAAAAGGCTTTGTATAAAGAATTCAGTAGCTTTTACTAAAGCATATTGTTCTTATGCGTTTGATCAGTCATAATTTGCATAAGCAATATTCAATTCAATGCAAATCTATTGAATTTGCTATAAATCAAAATACAAATCCATCCCAATTTATGTTTTCTCATTCCTTTCGGATGGACAAATAGGATAGTTTTTTAAAATGACTCAGCAAGCACAGACCATTCAAGGTTCCATAGTCGCAATCGTCACCCCTATGTTTGAAGATGGCAGCGTAGATTGGAAGGGTCTCGAGAAGCTGGTTGAATGGCACATTGCAGAGGGCACCAACAGTATTGTCGCCGTTGGAACAACAGGCGAAGCCTCTACTCTCAGCATGAGTGAACACACCCAGGTGATCAAAGAAATCATTCGTGTGGCCAACAAACGTATTCCTATTATTGCCGGCACAGGTGCGAACTCGACCCGTGAAGCGATCGAACTGACCCGCGAAGCCAAAGAGCTAGGGGCAGATGCCGCTTTACTGGTAACGCCATATTATAACAAACCGACTCAGGAAGGCTTGTATCAGCATTATAAAGCTATTGCTGAAGCTGTTGACCTGCCACAGATTCTTTATAATGTTCCAGGCCGTACCGGTGTGGATATGGCCAATGAAACCGTGATTCGCCTGGCGGATATTCCACAAATTATCGGTATTAAAGATGCGACTGGCGATGTACCGCGCGGTGCTGAACTGCTACAAGGTCTTGTAGGCAAAGACATGACTGTTTATTCGGGTGATGATGCCACTGCATATCAGCTGATCGGTCATGGTGCCAAAGGTAATATCTCGGTCACAGCGAATGTGGCTCCGAAAGCTATGAGCGAAGTGTGTGCTGCCGCCATTGCCGGTGATGCAACCACAGCTGAACAGTTAAATGCTCAGGTTGCAAATTTACACAATATTTTATTTTGCGAATCGAACCCAATTCCTGTGAAATGGGCACTCCATGACATGGGCTTAATTGGTACGGGTATTCGCCTTCCATTAACACCACTTGCAGAACAATATCGCGCTCCGCTTCATGAAGCACTGGTCGAAGCGGGCGTTATTAAATAAAAGAGCACAAGATTATGCAATTACGTTTAGGACTTAGCCTTACACTTTCAGTATTCAGTTTGGCAGGTTGTAGTTCAATGGCCTTTAATAACGGCACTTTAGACTATAAAGAGACTACTACCCTGGAAGCTTTACAATATCCTGAAGGCGCCATGGTTCGTCCTGCAACGCCATTGTATCCTGCTCCAACAGTTGATCCGCTTGCAATTGAACATGCACCGAAGCTTGAAAACCAGCGTGGCAACCGTTTTGCCTTGCCACGCCCACAAGCCCAGACTGAAAACTCAAATACAGCTGATCTAACCGAAACCAATACAGTGGGTCAACCACAGTTGGTCACTGACGGAAATCTTAATCCGCTGCTTAAAATTGAGGGAAATTCTGCTACAATTTGGCAATATACACTTGCCACCCTCAGCAGTCTGAATCATAGCATCGTTGCGCAGAGCAAAAATCGTTACGAAGTCACGATTAAGGTCGACCAGCAGACCTATGTATTAAGATTATCTTCTGTCGGTTCGAGTAATAACCTCGCTGTGTTCAATGCCGATAACAGTTTTGCCGACCGTGAAAAAGCTGCAGAACTGCTCAACCAGATTTACCAAAATTGGCCAGCCTAGACATTTCTAGGCATTTTTTTTTGTAAAAGGTTCCCTCATGTTAAAACAAACCTTGCTCTATACTGGTAAAGCGAAATCTGTCTACACCACAGACAGTTCAGACCATCTGATTTTAGTCTTTCGCGATGATGCCTCAGCATTCAATGGCGAAAAAATTGAGCAACTAGATCGTAAAGGCAAGGTGAACAACCGTTTTAACGCCTTCATCATGGAAAAACTGGCAGAAGCGGGAATTGAGACCCACTTTGAAAAGCTACTGACTCCAAATGAAGTGCTGGTGAAAAAACTGGATATGATCCCGGTTGAATGTGTGATCCGTAACTATGCAGCAGGTTCTTTATGCCGCCGCCTGGGTGTGGAAGAAGGCAAGGAACTGACTCCTCCAACATTTGAATTGTTCTTTAAAGATGATGCGCTTGGCGATCCAATGGTCAATGAATCACAAGCCATTGCTTTAGGTTGGGCAACTGCTGAACAATTGGCGAAAATGAAAGAATTGACTTACCAAGTGAACGACGTGCTTAAAGCATTGTTTGACGCAGGTAACATGATTCTGGTCGATTTCAAACTTGAATTTGGTGTGTTCCACGACCGTATCGTACTTGGTGATGAATTCTCTCCAGACGGTTGCCGTCTATGGGACAAAGACACCAAGAAAAAACTGGATAAAGACCGTTTCCGTCAAGGTTTAGGCGGCGTGGTTGAAGCCTATGAAGAAGTGGCTGGCCGTTTAGGTATCAACCTGGACAACATCTAATCTGGAAATGCGCAGATTCGAAAAAACCGAGCTTTTTAGCTCGGTTTTTTTATTTCCGGTTTTTAATCGGAAAAATAAATTTTTATTATTAAAATGATCGTTTTTACATCAAAAACTATCTGCATTAATATTATCTCATACCAGGCAAATCAGTGAATTGATGCACTTAGCTCCATATTTGCCGACCAGATTTTTCCTCTACCCTCTAGGATGTTATCTCCCTCAAAAAACATCCTACTTTCAGCCCAATTCACCTTGAATTGGGCTTTTTTTACTCTGTTCAATTAGTTGAGATACCCAGCTTTATTGCTACTGTTGTTGCTGTTGCCAACGGCGTTGCTGTAAACGCTCCCCTTCAACTTCACGTTTATTACGTGCTGATTCATACAGTTTGGTATTTTTCAATTCTGGCGGCATATATTCTTGCAGCACAAAATGCTCAGGATAATTATGCGGATACAGATAATCCACGCCATAGCCCTGTTCTTTCATCAGTTTGGTCGGTGCATTCCTTAAGTGCAAAGGCACTGGCAGATTTGAGGTTTTATCTGCGAGTTCCATCGCCTTGTTAATCGCCAGATAGGTACTATTACTTTTGGCACTGGTCGCTAGATAAACCGCACATTGTCCCAAAATAATCCTGCATTCCGGCATGCCTACGGCTTGCACAGAACGGAAACATTCACCAGCCAATAGCAAAGCATTTGGATTGGAGTTGCCGATATCTTCGGATGCGGCAATCAACATGCGCCGTGCAATGAATACCGGATCTTCACCGCCTTTGAGCATGCGTGCCATCCAGTACAGGGCCGCATCTGGGTCACTGCCGCGAATTGATTTAATAAAGGCCGAAACTAAATCATAGTGCTGCTCACCAGACTTGTCATAGCGGGCAATATTTTGCTGTGCCACTTTCACCACCACCGCATTGGTAATGATATTTTCCATATCCGCTTCAAAGGTACTGGCAATCAGATCCAGTAAATTCAGCGCCTTGCGGGCATCTCCTGCCGCGAACTGGATCAGGGCATCAAATTCTTCAATCAGGATATGTCTTTCCTGTAAGAAAGAGTCATTTTGCAAGGCTTGCGTCAACAAAGTCTGAATCGATTCAGCACTCAACGCATTCAGGCTATACACCTGACAACGTGATAACAAAGCACTATTCACTTCGAAAGACGGGTTTTCGGTGGTGGCGCCAATCAGGGTAATTTTGCCTTTCTCGACCGCATTTAATAATGCATCCTGCTGGGATTTATTAAAACGGTGAATTTCGTCAATAAACACCACTGGCGTCAGCAAATCGCCACCTTCGGCAATGATTTCACGTAGCTCTTTCACGCCGGTATTCAGGGCAGACAGACTGATAAAAGGCCGGTCTACCGCTTGAGCCAATAATAAGGCAATGGTAGTTTTGCCGACCCCGGGAGGTCCCCAAAAAATGATCGAAGGCAGATGCCCCTGATCAATCATCTGGCGTAAGGGCGCATGTTCTCCCAGCAAATGTTCCTGCCCGATAATCTGTGTAAGGTCGCGTGGCCGTAAGCGTTCTGGAAGCGGGATATGACTATCTGACATGTTATTATTGGCTCAAACTAAATTCTGATCTCATTCTAACATCAGCAGTTTTGATTCCAAGAATGCAAACATCAAGCATAAAAAATTAATTTATGTAGATATCCTCTATTTTTTTAATTCTGAATGAATTAATCTCTATAAAAGCGAATAATTTGAACATGATTAATTGTGAATTAATTACAGTGTAATTTTCATATTGTTTATTCTAATTAAAAGAAACTTATCTCGCCCCTTGGGCACTTTTGGGTTGTAGTGGTGAATGCATGAAGCATGATAAATTTGAACAGGGAGCTGTGAGTCGGTCTAAGCCACTGACGTCATCATCACTGATTGCACCCCACGTTCACTTGTCTGAATCGGTTTTGTTAAAAAATCTGATCGATGCCTTACCGCAACCCTTGTGGGTCAGCAACAAAAAACATCTGCAATATTTTAACGATGCCTTGACTGATTATCTTGGCGTGAACCTGAATGAACAGGGTCATCCGCAATGGCAGAGCTTTATTCATGCAGAAGACTTGCAGCTGTTTTTAGCGCAGTGGCATGCTGCGCTGGATCAGCATCAGAACTTTGAAACCCAGTGCCGGATTAAACGCAGTGATACCCATTATCGCATGTGTACCCTAGCGGTAAAATTTCATCATGAACCTGAACATTTGCTGCAATGGGCCGTTTCCCTGACTGATGTGCATGATTATTTTGAAATCCAACAGCAACTTTCTCAGATTGTTTCAACCCAGGAAAACATGTTGGATGCCAGCGCAGACTGCATCAACATTATCAGTCCTGAAGGCGAGATTCAGCATAGCAACCAAGCTGGCTGTCTCGCACAAGCAAATGAGACCGCAGAACAAGATCAGGACCGTTCATTGTGCTGGTTAAATCGCTTAAGCCCTGAAGCCCGAAAATCCGGGCAACGTGCTTTGAAACAGGCAGCCCAAGGCTTAAACAGCCGTTTCTCCAGCAAAATCCAGATCAAAGATCAACCGATCCAATATTGGGATCATCTGCTCACCCCGATTCTGGATCAGCAGAATATTACTCAAAATATCCTCTGTGTATCACGTAATATCAGTCAGCAAAAAATTGCAGAAACGCGTTTAAAAGAAGTAATTAAACGGGATGAACTCACCGGCCTGTATAATCGTAGTACCTTCTATAAAACCTTTAAGCAGGTGCTTTTAAAGGCCAAACAACAGCAGACCATGGCGGGTTTACTGCTGATTGATCTGGACTATTTCCGGCATATTAATGACACCTTGGGCCATATTGCCGGCGATCATCTGCTACATGTCTTGGGCAAACGTTTCCAGACCTGCTTCGGGCCAAATACCATCATCGCCCGTTTGGGTGGCGATGAATTTGCCGTACTGGTCAAAAATCTGGAAAGTGAAGAGCAGCTGCTGGCAACGGCGCAAATGGCCTATGCCCAGCTGGATCAGCCCATCAATTATGTCGGCAATAGCATCAGCAGTGCCATGAGTATTGGCTGTGCCATCTATCCACGTGATGCATTGAATACCTCTAATCTGCTGAAATGTGCTGATATCGCCTTAAATGACCTGAAAAATAGTGGTCGTGGTGGCATCCGCATGTTTAATCAGGAAATGTGTGGGTCACTGGAAAATATAACCAAGCAGCTGACTCTGGCTCGCAAGATTATTCTGGCCGATCAGATCATTCCCTATTACCAACCTAAAGTACGTCTTTCTGATGGTGCAGTGATTGGTTTCGAAGCACTATTACGCTGGCAAGATCAGAATCAGAACATTCAGTTACCTTCCGAAATTTTTGCTGCCTTTCAGGACTATGAGCTGGCCTCACGCATCAGTGAGACCATGCAACTGAAAGTCTTTGCAGATATGAGTCGCTGGCAGGCACAAGGTCTGGATCTGTTACCGATTTCCATCAATGCTGCACCGGTCGAATTCCTGCGCGATGACTATGCCGAAAAACTGTTGGCACGCCTGTCCAATTTCGATATTCCGGCCCACAAAGTTGAACTGGAAATTACCGAACAGAGCCTGTCCGAGCATGGTGCCAATTATGTGGTTCGCGCCCTCAACCTGCTGAAACAGGCTGGAATCCAGATTTCGCTGGATGATTTCGGCACTGGACATTCTTCGCTGACTCGCTTGCAGGACTATCCGGTCGATTGCATCAAGATTGACCGCAACTTTGTAGAACGCATGAACAGTGACCCGTCTGCCCTGGCTATTGTCAAAGCCATTACTCAGATAGGCTCTAGTATTGCACTGGATGTTCTGGTGGAAGGAATCGAGAATACAGAACAGCTGGATACCCTGATCCATTGTGACTGTCAGATAGGACAAGGATTCTATTTCTATCGCCCGATGGCCGGTGCTTCGGCTCAGGCTCTACTCCATCCAGCAGATCAATAAACGCATCACGCAGGCCGATTTAACGCACCCAACGTACGATATAGTCTTCGATGTCATCTTCATGAATGTCGCTTTCACTCAGGCAGCGCCCTGCTGCCGACTTACGTGCCTGAATCACACTTTCCCGTGAACCGCTGATCAGATAATGCCAGGATGGCAGGCTTTTGCCCTGCTCTACCCGGCGATAGGCACAACTCGAAGGCAACCAGTGAATCGTTTCCAGCTTCTCTGGCGTGAGCTGAATACAGTCCGGCACATATTGCAAACGATCCGAATAATTGGAACAACGCGCAGTGCTACAATCCAGTAATTTGCAGGCCACTTTGGTATATGCGACTTCCTGAGTATCTTCATCTTCCAGCTTAATCAGACAACATAATCCGCAACCATCACACAAGGCCTCCCACTCGACTTGCGTCAGTTCAGCAAGTGAATAGTTTTTCCAGAATTCGGGACGTAAAGTATCGCTCATGATCAGGTCGGCACATTCAAAAATCAGCTTATTATAGCAGCCAGAACCCTGCAGACCTACCGCCTCAAATTCTTATTACTATCACGTAAACTATTGTTAAATCATAGACAGTTCATCAACAAAACACTAACAGTCGCTGGAATCGTTTATTTCTATACTAAATTTGAAAATAAAAACACATGGAGAATATATATGTTTCGCTGGGCTATTATTTTTGCTGTTATTGCATTAATTGCGAGTCTACTTGGTTTCGGTGGCGTCGCAGGCTTGTCTAAGGATTTTGCAATTATCTTGTTGGTAATTGCGGTGATTCTTGCGATCGTTGGTTTTCTTTCGCGCGGCAAGGTCTAGATTTACGCTAGACCTGTTCAAAGCAAGTGTTAGCTTTCAAAAAACAAGAGCCTTCTGGCTCTTGTTTTTTTATGGGTATTTTAATGATCTATTTTGATCAAAAATACTTCTTTCAATATGAACTTAAGGTTTTAAATGACGTGGTCTAAAACCCGCTACCAGCAAGGCTGCAACGTACGCCACCACACCCACAACACATAAGATCAATACTTCTAAAACACGCATCCATTGTGATACATCTGCGTTATACCAGCTTAGGGCATAGGCCAGAGCCGCAATCATCACCACATTGGCAAACATGAATTGCAGGAAGATTTTTTTCCAGTGCGAACCAAAACGGAAAATATCACGCTTATGCAGATAATAATAAAGCAAACCGGCATTGACCATGGCTGAACCCGTCGATGCCAACGCAAGGGCCATATGCTCTGCTTCCCAGTCAATCAGCTTGAAGAAACCGATAAAGATCACGTTCAGAATCGCATTGGCCGCCACAGCCATCAGACCGACCCGCACCGGGGTTCTGGTATCCTGCTTTGCATAAAAACCGGGTGCAAAGACTTTAATCAACATAAAGGCAATCACACCACCGCTCATACATTGCAGTGCCAATGCCGTCATCTGGGTATCTTCAAAGGTGAACTGACCACGTTCAAACAGGGCCTGAATAATCGGAGTCGACAGCATAAACAGCGCAATACTGGCGGGTAGACCAGCCATCACAATGACTTTGGCTGCCCAGTCCATCATGCCACGGAATTTTTCCGGATTCTGTTCAGTATGTCGTGCTGATAAGGACGGCAGAATCACAGTACCAATTGCAACACCAATGAGTCCTAGTGGCAATTCAGTCATACGCTCGGCACTATACAACCAAGACACCGAACCATCCTGCATGAATGAGGCCCAAATGGTATTTAATAGCAGGTTAATTTGCGTGACAGATACACCAAATAATGCCGGCAGCATCAACTTCATGATGCGATCTACGCCTTCATGCTTGAAGTCAATTTTCGGTGGAATCAGCAAGTTTTTACGCCACAATTCCGGAATCTGGATGGCCAGCTGTAAAATACCAGCAATGATCACAGCCCAGCCCAGCGCCATAATCGGCTCGGCCATATAAGGCGTAAGCCAGAGCGCTCCGGCAATCATCGCCACATTCAGCAAGACCGGTGCAAATGCTGGCGTGCTAAAAGAGCCATAACTGTTCAGAATACTGCTGGCAAAAGCCGTCAGTGACATGAACAGCAAATAAGGAATGGTCAGGCGGAACATGTTGGTCGCCAGAGCGAACTTTTCAGGATCGCTATGGAAACCGGGCGCATAGATATACATGATCAATGGCGCAGCAATGATCGCGACCATGGTCAACGTCGTCATGACCGTCGCCAGACAGCCAAACACCCGGCTAATCAAGATCTGGACTTCGGTATGCGTGCGACTGGTTTTATATTCGGTCAGTACCGGAATAAACGCCTGTGAAAATGCGCCTTCGGCAAATAAACGCCTGAAAAAGTTTGGAATACGAAATGCGACTACGAAGGTATCGAAGTCTTTACCAGCACCAAAGACATTCAGTAAAACAATATCTCGAACCAATCCCAGTACGCGTGACAACATGGTCATCGCACTTACAATGACGGTCGAACGCCAAAGCGCCATCCTATTCACCTAATGTATAAATTTGTGGCTATTGTAATGAAACTTTTGTCAGAAGTTCATTGCTTAATTTCATCGCTCAAGCGAGCTTGAGGTGTTTTTATAATGCTGTAACTGTGTACGAAAATCAGCCCAGTTAAAATACGGTCCCGGATCGGTCTTACGGCCCGGTGCAATATCCGAATGCCCGGCAATATGCTGCTGAATCTTAGAATAATGCTGTTGCAGACAGGCCGTGACTTTCACCAAGGCCTGATATTGTTCAGTTTCAAAAGGCAAGTCATCACTGCCTTCCAGCTCAATCCCGATCGAATAATCATTACATTCTTTTTTGCCCAAATAGGTCGAGCGGCCGGCATGCCAGGCACGGTCATTAAAATTGACAAATTGCAGTACTTCGCCAGATCGTAAAATCAGCAAATGGGTCGACACCTGCATTCCTTCAATGGTTTGAAAATAGGGATGTACCGACCAGTCCAGCTGATTCTGAAAAAACTGCTCAATATAACCGCCGCCAAACTGTGAAGGTGGCAGGCTGATATTGTGAATCACCAGCAATTGAATCTCGGTCTGTTCTGGCCGCTGATTAAAATTGGGAGACGGGATTTGACGTGCACCGATTAGTTGCCCGTCCGTGACCTGAAACTCAGCTGCCTGTTGCATAAAACCGTTCTCCCCAAAATAAAATCTGCAAGATCAGCATTGCAGCCGACTTCATGCTAAAACTTTCAAGGAGAAATCTCAATTCATCCCGGCAAACTGGATGAAAAATCGCTCATCTTTTATGTAACGGTGCTAAGATAAGGCGCAATTTTCACGGCTTAAAAAAGATACGGAAATACTCATGCGCATATCTCAAGCTTTGCTCGACCAGTCGATTCAGATCAATATTCAACAAGCACTTTCAGAAGATATCGGTGACGGTGATATTACTGCTCTGCTAACTCCTGAAGATGAACAGGCCACTGCCACCATCATTAGCCGTGAAGACATGGTTTTGGCCGGTCAGCCTTGGGTAAATGCCTTGATTCAGGCCTATGATCCGAGCGTTGAAGTGATCTGGCTGAAAAATGATGGCGATCATGTTCAAGCCAATCAAGCATTTTTAAAACTGGCCGGATCTGCACGTAGCCTACTCACCGTGGAGCGCCCTGCGCTAAACTTTGTCCAAACGCTGTCTGCGGTTGCGACTAAAACCGCCCACTATGTCAAAGAGCTACAAGGCTTAAATACCAAACTGTTAGATACCCGCAAAACACTTCCGGGTCTGCGTATTGCACAAAAATATGCCGTGGCCATTGGCGGTGGTCAGAACCATCGTTTGGGCCTGTTCGATGCCTTTTTGATTAAAGAAAATCATATTATGGCAGCGGGTGGCATTATCCAGGCGATTGCCAAGGCCCATCAGATTGCGCCGGGCAAACCAGTTGAAGTCGAAGTGGAAACTTGGGATGAGCTGAATCAGGCACTCGAAGCCCATGCCGATATCGTGATGCTAGACAATTTCACTCAGCAGCAGATGATCGACGCGGTGCAACATGTGGCCGGTCGCTGCAAACTGGAAGCCTCAGGCAACATCACGATTGATAATTTACGTGAAGTCGCGAGTACCGGCGTAGATTATATTTCTATGGGTGTATTGACCAAAGATGTCAAAGCCATTGATCTGTCGATGCGTTTCAATGCTTAAGCCTAAATGGGATAGATGACCGTAGAGGGTGCGAAGCACCCTTTTTTTATTTTTAGAAAAATTTTTTGCGTATATTTTGCTCAATTTTCTATCTTAGACCTTAATCATCATCGTCGTCCCGATTACCTCGGCGATCGCGGTCATCATCGTCACCATCACGGTCGTTATATCTTCCGCTATCCTCATCACGATCCTGATTTAATACTGAACGCTCGTCATCTTCACGATTATTGCCCCAGTCACAGGCAGTTAATCCAAACACGCCCAGCAATGAAATTGCACAAAGCCACTGTTTCATGTCGCATTCCTCATTGTGATCTCGCCTGATCCAATATCGGTTTAAAACCGGTTCAGATATAGCCGATTCATGTCGGATTTTTGTCAGGAAGTTTTGTAATGCATTTTTTGGATACAGTTGCAGAGTGAAATTTCAGGCATAAAAAAACGCATCCGGAGATGCGTTTCTCAGCATGGGATGGATTACCAGCCTAAAGCTTCTTGCTGTTTTTTCACCAGTTCCTGGATGCCTTTCTCGGCCATTTCCAGCATGGCATTCGATTGTGCGCGGGTAAATGGTTTGTCTTCTGCAGTACCTTGAATTTCAATAAATTCACCAGCCTGAGTCATCACCACATTCAAATCGGTTTGACAGTTTGAATCTTCTTCATAGCAAAGATCCAGTAAAACTTCATCTTTGAAAATACCAACAGAAACCGCAGCCACCAAACCTTTTAATGGATCATGTTTGATTTTTTTTCTTTCCAGCAAGACGTTCATGGCATCGACCAAGGCCACCGCAGCACCGGTAATCGCTGCAGTACGGGTACCGCCATCGGCCTGAATTACATCACAGTCGATGGTAATGGTATTTTCACCCAGCTTTTTCAGATCGACCATTGAGCGCAAGCTACGACCAATCAGACGCTGAATCTCCTGGGTACGGCCACTCTGTTTGCCACGTGCCGCTTCACGGTCACTACGGGTATGAGTTGAACGTGGCAACATGCCATATTCAGCAGTCACCCAGCCTTGGCCCTGACCTTTGAGGAAACGCGGTACAGAACTATCCACACTGGCAGTACAGAGTACTTTGGTATGACCAAATTCAATCAATACAGAGCCTTCCGCATAACGTGTATAGTTACGGGTAATTTTCACTTCACGTAATTGATCTAATGCTCGCTGGTCGATACGCATAATAAGTCCTGTATGGGTTCAAAATAATTGCGGCTCAGTATAGCAGAAGCCTTTGCCAAGATTAGGCAGCCTGGTGATTCATTTACAAAATCAATGCATCAGCTCGCTACGAGATGTCAAAATTCTGCCGATCTGTGGCAATACGATTTGATTTAATTTTTGCTAGACTAAAACTCCCTATGAGGGAAGCCAGTGACAGGAAACCCATTTATGTCCTTACGTGAAGATCGCAAGCAGCAAAGTCATCAGGCACTACTCGATGCGACACTAGCATTCAGCAGTCAGGGTCGTGCTTTCAGTACGATCAGTCTGCGTGAAGTTGCGAATGCGGTCGAACTGGTACCGACGGCGTTCTATCGGCACTTTCAGGATATGAACCAGCTGGGCCTGGAATTGCTGGATCAGGTTGCGATTCATATCAAGGGTGTCCTCAATCAGCTGGGACAGGCTTATCTGTATCAGCCGAATACCCGAACTCACACGGGACTTGAACTCTTTTTTCAGGCGGTCGAATACCATCCTGAACCCTGGATTTTTTTTGTGGCAGAACGTTGGGGCGGTTCGGACGTATTACGTGCCGGAATTGAACGGGAAATTCATTTTCTGGCTGAAGATGTCATGCATGAACTGGCCAAGATGCAATCTACCCGACATATTCAGGCACCACAGGACTTGCAGGCTCTGGCACAGATGCTGATTGAGCTGTTTCTGAACTGGGCCATGGGCTGGATTCATCTGCAGCATCAGGCTGATCCAGATCTGCGCCGCGCCCAATCCAATGCCTTTAAAACCCAAAGTGTGCTACAGATGCAACTCTTGCTGCGTGGCATTTTGCACTGGTACCGGCGACCTGCCGAAACAGTTGAAACCGCAAGCCCTGTGCTCAATGAAGCGGTCATTCCTCCAGTCTAAATAAAAAAAACCTGCATCATGATGCAGGTTTTTTTTACTGATCGTCAGTTCAGACTTATTTGGCTTTACGCTCTTTCTCGATCAGGTAATTCACCACCTGAATGACTTTGGCATCATTACCCTGCACAATATATTTACCATTCACGGTCACTGCCGGAACACCACTTAACTGATACTGAGCAGCCAGATTTTTGGCTTGGGCAATTTTCGAAGTGATCGGGAAAGATTTATAGGTGCTGTTAAATTTTGCTTCAGAAATACCATAGCGGGTATAGAACTTAGCCAGTTGTGCCTGTTCTAAAATTGGACGTTGCTTGTCATGAATATCATGGAATAATTGTAAATGTGCTTTTTGACGCACACCCAATGCTTCAGACACATAATAAGCACGTGCTGCCTGTTCCCAGAGTGGATTCATTGCAGCCGGCGTACGTACAAAACGTACATCTTTTGGTAATTTTTTCAACCAGCCCTGCATATGTGGTTCAAGCGCGAAACAGTGACCACAGCCGTACCAGAAGAATTCACGTACCTCAATTCTGCCCGGTTTTTCGACTTTGACTGGTTTTGCAACCACCTGATAGTCCTGACCTGCCACAAAATTGGCCATAGCATTGCCTGAAAAGGCCAAAACAGATGCGGCAACAGTGCCTAAAAGGAATTTTTTCATTCGGATTATCGTCCTCTAAATCATTATGCTTAGTTTATGTGTTCACTATAAATCAATTATGCCGGTTTCGTTTTCATTCTGTGAACTTTTTTGCTGCTTTTATCGCTTTTTCTGCCAGAATCGCTACACTAAACCATCGAACTGATTTTCAAGGTTTTAAATCAGTTTCTCTGGCCATTCGGCACATATATATTTTTAGCTAATCATGACTGATTGAGGTGACACCGATGTCGCAATTGAATGTTGATCCACAAGAAATTGCCAAGTTTGAAGCATTTGCAGCTATATGGTGGGATCAGCATTCCGAGTTCCGCCCCTTGCACATGATTAATCCACTGCGTTTAAACTGGATTGATGAACATGCCGGAGGCCTGAGCGGCAAAAAAGTGCTGGATGTCGGCTGTGGTGGCGGTATTCTGGCCGAAAGCATGGCGCGACGCGGTGCCGATGTACTCGGGATTGATATGGGCGCAGCCCCTTTAAATGTGGCACGCATCCATGCCGAACAGGAAGGTGTGAACAATATTGAATATCGTCAGGTGCCGGTTGAGCAACTGGCAGAGGAACAGGCTGGCCAATATGACATCGTGACCTGCATGGAAATGCTAGAGCATGTGCCAGATCCGGCATCGATTATTCAGGCCTGTCACAAGCTGGTCAAGCCAGGTGGTCATGTATTCTTCTCGACCATTAACCGTAATCCAAAGTCCTATTTATTTGCGATTATCGGGGCAGAATATGTCTTGCGCATGCTGGCCAAAGGCACCCATGATTACAGCAAATTTATCAAGCCGTCTGAACTGGCACATGATATTCGTAACGCTGGTTTAAAGCTCAAAGACATGACCGGTCTGCACTATAATCCGCTGACCAAGCGTTATTGGCTGGCACCGAATGTTGATGTGAACTACATGGTTTATACCGTGAAAGATAGCGCAGCAGAGACCACAGCATGAAAGCCGTTTTATTTGACCTAGATGGAACCCTGATTGATACCGCTGCCGATTTTATCCGAATTATCCAGCAGATGTGCCGTGAAGAAGGCCGCCCACTGGTTGCACCCGAGCTGATTCGTACCCAGGTCTCCGAAGGCGCTCGCGCTATGGTGAAACTGGTTTATCCGGAACTGCAACTGGAAGATCCGGTCTTTCTGCAACACCGTCAGCGCTTTCTGGACATGTACGGCGCAGATATTGCGGTCGATACCGATCTGTTTGATGGCATGTATCCATTACTTGAACAGCTAGAGGAAAATGACATTCCTTGGGGGATTGTGACCAATAAACCGCGCTGGCTCAGCGAGGCTTTACTGCAAGCGCTGAACCTGAGTGAACGCTGCGCAGTGCTGGTATGTCCGGAAGATGTCACTCGGACCAAACCCGATCCTGAACCGATGTATCTGGCAGCCAAGCAACTGAATCTTGCCGCGGAAGACTGTATCTATGTCGGAGATCATCCCCGAGATATTGATGCCGGCCGTCATGCCCAGATGCTGACCATTCTGGCTGCTTATGGTTATTTGCCGTTGCAATACAAAGACGATTTAAACGCCTGGCAGGCCGACCATATCGTGCATACTGTGACAGAATTACATCAATTGATTCAGACACTAGTACTGAAGCAGCATACTGCGGTATCTTGAACGCTTAACACTAAATAATAAGAAGTGAGGAGGTAGATAATGAAATATTCAGCATATCAACCTCGCCCCGATCTGCTCAAGGATCGTATCATCCTAATCACAGGTGCGGGCGATGGCATTGGACGTGCAGCAGCAATCAGTTATGCCTTGCATGGCGCAACTGTGGTGCTGCATGGGCGTACCTTAAACAAACTCGAAGTCATTTATGATGAAATTGAAAGTTTGGGTGCGCCGCAACCTGCCATCTTGCCGCTACAACTATCGAGTGCGTCAGAACGTGATTATGAGCTTTTGCTCGATACGCTAGACCGTCAGTTTGGTCGTCTGGACGGCATTCTGCACAATGCCGGCATTTTAGGCGAACGGGTTCCCTTGGCGGATTATCCGGTCAATGTCTGGGATGATGTGATGGCGGTCAATCTGCGTGCACCCTTTGTCATGACCCAAGCGCTGTTACCGTTATTATCCAAATCCGAACATGCTTCTGTGGTTTTTGCCAGCTCAGGTGTAGGCCGCGAAGCCCGCGAACGCTGGGGTGCGTATTCGGTTTCTAAAATTGCTATTGAAGCGGTAAGCCAGTTATTTGCCAAAGAGCAGGTACATCCGAATATCCGTTATAACTGCATCAATCCCGGGGCAACGCGGACTGCCATGCGCGCCAAGGCCTATCCGAATGAAGATCCGAAAACCCTGCCTACCCCCGATTCAATCATGCCGGCTTATCTATATTTGATGGGTAATGACAGCCTGCATATGAATGGCCAGAGTATTGATGCACAGGATTAAATTATTCTGTCTGTCATTCAGGGAGCAATCGCTCCCTTTTTATTTCATTTTTAGTCATATTCAGCGCATAAATCTTAAGTAAGTTCACCCCGCTCGCATTGAGTTTCATTAAAATAACAGCATACTAAGCCCCACTATATTTCACTCGAGTGCATCATGACTGAATTAAACAATATTACGGTGACCCATTTAGACGATGGCATGGTGTCGCTGCTGATTGATCAACAGCCTATTTCAGAGAAATACGGCACCAAGTTTGAAGCCAGTATCGTGGATGACATCAAAGCACTCGAAAATGCTCAGAAACTCAAATTGTTCGAGCAATTTGTATTTTCACATCAGGATCTGAATTTTGAACATGCCTATTATTATGTGACCGGAATTGAAAAATTAGACGATTGTTATCGTCTGGCCAAGCATTTTGTTTATCGCATTAAGATTGAAGGACAACCAGAAATCGAACATGTCATCAGCAATCAGGGCAAAGCCATGACCGCTGAAGATGTACGTACTTTTATCCAGGCACATGTACATAAATCACTAATGGATTATACTGACCTGAACTACGCTTATTAAAAGCCAAGCAATTTATAGAGAGAGTACTTTTGAAAAGTACTCTTTTTTTAGCTGATTTTTTTAAAAAAAGAATTTATTAATCGAATTTTCACATCATTTTTATAAAATTATACGGTTTTTCAAATAAATCTATATGAACTATGCTTCTTATATCGCCAGATAGATCAGACAGGAGTACAGCATGGCTGACCAGAAACGAAAAATTGAAACAATTCATAAGATTGAACAATTACAATTATCACAGGCCC
This sequence comes from Acinetobacter sp. AS5, assembly GCF_048957595.1. Lineage (NCBI taxonomy): Bacteria > Pseudomonadati > Pseudomonadota > Gammaproteobacteria > Moraxellales > Moraxellaceae > Acinetobacter > Acinetobacter sp. AS5. The sequence goes on from NZ_JARDAL010000013.1 coordinate 67,061, forward strand.
TGATTGTGGCATTAGATGATGCCCTGCAAGCGGAATCAGTCGCTGAAGCGATTCACTCCTTACAGGGTCTAGCAGAACAATGGAATTAATCTTGAGATAAACCGATAAAATTTTCTGCCATTTCAGTAGAGGATTGATTATTTTACGAGTGATTCAATGCTGCTTTTTTGAACAAAATCATCGATTTTCGCTTGCATGTTTGCCCTCGCTTTGATCAGATAAGAACATAGCTCTTTATACCGAGCCTTATGATCAAGACCGCAGTCTGATATTATGACATCATCATAATATCTCTGCATTTGTTATAAAACTTGTGCCTGTTCTTCACAGTTTCTCTGCAATTTTTCCGTACATTAGGTACTGTAGAAGATGAACAATTTAATGAGGGTTCAACATGAAAAAGGTTTTGGTGGCACTGGCAATTTCTTGCAGTACATTCATGCTGAGCAATGTCGTCATCGCTGCCCCTCATTTCAATGATGAATCCCGTATGGATTCACGTCATGGTCATGACAAGAAGAAAGCCCGTGAGTTCCGAGAGGAAGATCAGCAGGATAACCGCCGTATGCGTGAAGAACGCGGGGTGAAACGCCTGCAACAGTTACGCTGGCAGCCGGGTTATGTGATGCCGCAGCATTATCGTGGCAATGGCTATAAAGTTGAATATAAAGACCATCGCCTGCCTCGACCTGACCGCAAGCAGCAATGGTACAAAGTCAATAATGACTATATTCTGGTGGATTCTGAAAACAACAGCATTATCCGGATTGTGGGTGACTAGTTCATAAGAGCATTCAAATTTAATCTTCTTTCAGGCCCAACCATGTTTGGGCTTTTTTATTTCACTGGCTGAAAATTGTTTATCCGCAAATCTTGCTGCTTTTCCAGTTTTCAGACTGCGTGATTCATCTACTAAATTTCTTCATGAATTTAACAATTTAACTAAATAGCCCTCACGCTTTCTATGTACTTGTTCGCTAATTTAGTCTCATCGAAATTAGATATACATCTTAAGGTGAGAGCCATGAAAAAAGTCTTAACTACAATCGCGTTATCTCTAAGTGCTTTGTTAGCTACTTCTGCAATGGCAGCACCACAGCATGACTCGCGTTATGACCATAATCCGCATAAACCGGCACCACACTGGAATGCCAAAGATAGCAAGAAATGGAATGACGACCGCCGTCATAACAACCGTATGGTCAATCCAAGCCGTGATTGGCGCGTAGGACAAACTTTACCTCGTCAATATGACAACAACCGTTTTGAAGTGAGTGATCGCGAAGCACGCCGTTTACCAAATACCGGCCGTTTCCAGCAATGGTACAAGGTCAACAATGACTACGTTCTGGTGAATGAGCGTACCAACAAAATTGTACGCATCATGAACTAAGCTTTTTCCATTACTGCTCGTCTTGCAGACACCTGAAGTCCCCTTCAGGTGTTTTTTTATATCTGCACTTCCACTTGCATTTTTTTTCATTAGAATCAAAGCTGGATCTTCAATCATTGAAATGGGCACAGCATGACTTCAGCAGAAACGTCACAAAGCACAACTTTGCAATATGTGCACTGGTTTCGCCATTCTGCGCCTTATATCAATGCGCACCGCAATAAAACCTTTGTAATCATGTTTGATGGCGAAGCCGTCTTAAATGATAACTTTCAGCATATTATTCACGATATTGCTTTATTACATTCTTTAGGCATTCGGCTGATTCTGGTACATGGTGCACGTCCGCAAATTAACCAGAATCTGGCTCAAAGCCAGATTACGACGCCTTTTTACCAGCAGCGTCGGGTCACCACACGTGAATCTTTAAGCTGCGTGATGAATGCCGTCGGTTCGATCCGCCTACAAATTGAAGCACTGCTGTCTATGGGACTGGCCAATTCGCCGATGTATGGCGCCCGGATTGATACCGTTTCAGGGAATTTTGTCACCGCCAAGCCGTATGGCATCCGCGATGGTATCGATTTTCAGTTGACCGGTGAAGTGCGCGCGGTTGATACCGATGCGATTCAGCGCCATCTGGACAGTCATAATATTGTGGTGCTTGGCCCGACCGGTTATTCCACTACCGGAGAAGTTTTTAATCTGCTGGCTGAAGAAGTCGCTACCAAAACTGCGATTCGCCTCAAGGCAGATAAACTGATTTTTCTCGGTAAGCAGCATGGTCTGATGGACAGTAACGGCCAACTCAAACGCGAAGTGACACCGCAACAACTGGATGATTTTATTCCGGTCGAGCAAGATGCATTGGAAAGAGGATTACAGTTAAAAGCCGCACAGGAAGCCTCCATGAACGGCGTACATCGGGTGCATCTGATTTCTTATGCCTATGATGGTGCCCTGCTGGAAGAACTGTTTACCCGTGATGGTTCCGGCACTCTGGTCACCGATGCACATTATGAAGAAGTGCGGATGGCAGATATTCAGGATGTCGGTGGCCTGATCGGTTTGCTGCGTCCATTGGAAGAAGAAGGTATTCTAGTTTATCGCTCCCGTGAACGTCTGGAAAATGAAATCAACCAGTTTGCCGTAATCGAACGGGACGGCATGATTCTGGCCTGTGCCGCCCTCTACCCGATTCCGACCACGGGTGATGAATTGCGTTCTGCAGAAATCGCCTGCGTTGCAGTACATCCAAGTTATCGCAAGTCTAACCGGGGTAGCCAGATCCTGCATTATCTTGAAGAAAAAGCCAAAAGCATGCAGATTCAGCAGCTGTTTATTCTAACCACCCGCACCGCGCACTGGTTTCTGGAACAGGGCTTTGAACCGGCTTCAGTCGATGATCTGCCGGATGCCCGTCAGGCTTTTTATAATTATCAACGCAATTCCATTGTTTGCAAAAAGTCACTTTAAAGTGACTTTTTCTTTTGGTGCCTTAGCTTAATTTTAGATAAAGATATCTGGCAATCTCGATTTAAATTTTAAAATTGCAATGCTGCTTTTCAGCTAAACATATCAGCAGATTAGATTTAAAGAAATAATTATAAATTTCATAAGTTTGATTAACTTAAATAGTAAATATTCATTTTTATATAAATCACTTTTTCGCATAAGTTTTGCGCTTTTTTATTTACCTTTTTTCTTCATTAGAAATTCCTGAATAGTTATTTTTTTGAAAAAACAAAAACGATTAGCGTGTGTCTAAGTTTTCATTCACTAGTTTGTCATTTTCGGGAGTTTTGATTCATGCGCCAATCTCATGTTCAGTTTTTAGCAAAGACTGTGGTACTTGGTACTGCGATGGTGGGTGTCATGATGCTTTCAGGCTGCTCGAAAAAAGAAGAGACCATTACCCTGAATATCGGTTTCCAAAAATACGGCGTATTACCTATTTTAAAAGAACGCGGTACGCTGGAAACCAGCTTAAAACAGCAAGGGGTCAATGTGAAATGGGTAGAATTTCCGGCTGGCCCGCAATTGCTTGAAGGCCTGAATGTCGGCAGCATCTCTTTTGGTGAAGCCGGTGAAGCACCACCGATTTTTGCCCAGGCGGCCAACTCAAATCTGGTCTATGTGGCCAATCAGCCGCAAGCACCTAAGGCCGAAGCCTTGATTGTACCGAAAGATTCACCAATCCAGTCTATTCAGGATCTGAAAGGCAAACGGGTAGCCCTGAACAAAGGTTCAAATGTGCATTACCTGCTGTTAAAAGTTCTGGAAGCCAACAAGCTGACACTCGGTGATATTGAAGTGATTTATCTACCACCTTCCGATGCACGTGCTGCATTTGAACGTGGTGCAGTTGATGCCTGGGTCATCTGGGATCCGTTCTTTGCAGCTGCTGAACATCAGATTGGTGCGCGTGTCATTGCCAGCGGTGAAAATGTGGTGAGCAACCACCAATTCTATCTGGCAGATCGCAAGTTCGCAGAAAGCCATCCTCAGGTGGTACAGGCGGTTGTCAATGAACTAAACCTGACCACGGACTGGGTCGCAAAAAATCAGGACGCTGCCGCTCAGCTCCTGCAAAAACCGACAGGTCTAGCCGTCGATGTCTTAAAAACCTCTATTTCACGCATGGGCTTCGGTGTTAAACCCCTCACGACTGACGTGATTCAAAAACAGCAACAGGTCGCCGATGCGTTTTATGCGCAGCAGCTGATTCCACAAAAGCTGAATATTGATGCAGCAATTATTAAATAACAGCAGAATAATTCGAGAATAAAGATGAGTCATTTAAAAACAGTTTCTTATATCAGTTTAGCGTTATTGAGCTTTAGTCTGACTGGCTGTCAGAAACAGGAAGCACAGCAAAAGACTGCTGCAGACACCAAAGCAACACAACCGGTAAAAACCATTGCGATTGGCTTTCAGAAATCAGCCTTGAATCTGCTGGTGGCACGCGATGAAAAGCTATTAGAACAACAATTCCCGAGTGCCAAAATTGAATGGAAAGAGTTTCCGGCAGGTCCACAAATGCTGGAAGCCTTAGCGGTCGGTGCAGTGGATTATGGCTATGTGGGAAATACTCCGCCTATTTTTGCACAGGCGGCAGACAAAGCCCTGAGCTACGTGGCCTTTGAAAAAGTGGCGGGAAATTCTTTGGCCGTGGTCGTGCCGAAAGACAGTGCGATTCAAAACATTCAACAGTTGAAAGGAAAACGGATCGCGGTTCAAAAAGGTTCAAGTGCCCATGAACTTCTGGCCAAAACCCTGGAAAAAGCAGGATTGGAGTGGTCAGAGATTCAAGCCATTTGGCTTCCCCCTGCGGATGCACGTGCTGCTTTTGACAAAAAAGCCATTGATGCCTGGGCAATCTGGGATCCCTTTCTGGGTGCAGCCGAGTTCGACAGCAAGGTTAAAGTGCTGATTGAATCCAGTGACTTTCCACAAACCTACTCCTTTTATATCGGCAATCCCGAATTTATTCAGAAGCATCCGGATAGTCCCGGGAAGTTTATTCAGGCTTTAAATGCCTCTGACCAGTGGATTCTTAAAAACCAGGCTGTAGCTCTAGATATTTATCAGAAAAGTACCGGTCTGAAACCAGAGGTGGCAAAGATTGCATTTGAGCGTCGTCTTAAACCTTCGCCGGTACAACCATTAACGACGGAAGTGATCAAAGCCCAACAGAATATTGCCGATCTCTTCCAGCAGGTTCAACTGATTCCCAAAACTATCAGCGTTCAGAAACATATCTGGTCGCCAGCAGCCACACATTGATTAGCAAACAAGATGATTTAATTTAAGGAATATCACATGAAAATTTTCTGGTTTATCCCCACTCATGGCGACAGTCGTTACTTAGGCACCAGCAAGGGCGCACGTGTTGTAGATCATGCCTACATGAAGCAGATTGCCGTTGCGGTAGATAACTTAGGTTATGAAGGTGTCCTGATTCCAACCGGCCGTTCTTGTGAAGATCCATGGTTAACCGCAGCCAGCCTGATTGATGCGACCAAAAAATTAAAATTCCTGGTGGCGTTGCGCCCGGGTGTGACCACGCCGGCACTGGCTGCACGCATGGCTGCGACCTTTGACCGTTTGTCCAATGGCCGGGTGTTGCTAAATCTGGTCACTGGCGGTGACGAACAGGAACTAAAAGGTGACGGCGTCTATGAAGATCACAAAACCCGCTATAAAACAGCAACTGAATACACCACCATCTGGCGTGAAATTTTAAAACGCTCACATACCGGTGAAAGCTTTAGTTTCCATGGCGAACGCTTAAGTGTCGATGATGCAAAATTGCTGTATCCACCCATTCAGCAGCCGCATCCGCCTTTATGGTTTGGTGGCTCATCGGATGATGCCATTGAGCTGGCCACGGATCAGGTCGATACTTACTTGACCTGGGGCGAGCCACCGGCAGCAGTCAAAGAAAAAATTGCAGTGGTAAAAGCCAAGGCTGCAGCTAAAGGTCGTGAACTGAATTACGGGATCCGTTTACACGTGATCGTACGCGAAACCAATGAGCAGGCCTGGGCGGCGGCTGAAGAACTGATTCAATATGTGGGTGATGCCACTATCGCTGCAGCCCAAGCCAAGTTCAAATCCATGGACTCGGTCGGTCAGCGCCGTATGGCAGAACTGCACAATGGCGATCGCAGCAAACTCGAAGTTTCTCCAAACCTCTGGGCAGGTGTGGGTCTGGTTCGTGGTGGTGCAGGTACGGCACTGGTCGGCGATCCGGAAACTGTCGCTGCACGTATCCAGGAATATGCCGATCTGGGGATCAGCACCTTTATTTTCTCAGGCTATCCACATCTGGAAGAATCCATCCGTTTTGCAGAACTGGTATTCCCTTTACTTCCACTGGAAACCCAGCAAAAACTCACTCAACCAAACTTGACCGGTCCATTTGGTGAAATCGTGGCGAACAACTACACACCGGACGAGAACAAGCAGGCTGAGAAAATTAAGGAGTCTGCTTAATGTCAAAAGTCGTTTCCGTTGAAACCCTGACCCCAAAGCAGGTTTCACGTGGAACAATTCTGGGGCAGCATCTGCTGCCCTGGCTGGTTCCAATTTTCTTGATTGCAGTTTGGCAAATTGCCTCTAGCACAGGCCTGCTGGAAAGCCGGATTCTGCCTGCACCGAGTGCCGTGGTTTTAGCCTTCTGGAATTTATTGCTCAGCGGTGAACTGTGGACGCATGTGCAAGTCAGTGCGGGGCGTGCCATCAGCGGCTTACTGGTGGGTGGTGGTTTGGGCCTATTGCTGGGTCTGTTAAATGGTTCATCCAAAACCGCCTCTACCCTGCTCGATACGACCTTGCAGATGATTCGGAATATTCCTGCACTGGCCCTTATTCCCCTAGTGATTTTATGGTTCGGGATTGATGAATCTGCCAAATTGTTTCTGGTGGCGATTGGGGTATTTTTCCCGATTTATATCAATACCTATCATGGGATTCGTTCTGTCGATCCGCAATTGATCGAGATGGGCAAAAGCTACGGCTTAACTCGCTGGCAACTGTATAAAGAAATTATTCTGCCGGGTGCGATGCCGTCAATTCTGGTCGGACTGCGTTTTTCTCTGGGTCTGGTCTGGGTACTGTTAATCGTTGCCGAAACCATTTCTGCCCAGTCCGGTATTGGATATATGACCATGAATGCACGTGAATTTTTACAAACCGATGTGGTTTTGGTAGGTATTTTACTGTATGCCCTGCTCGGCAAACTGGCCGATGTTCTGGCCGTGGCCTTAGAGCGATTCCTGCTGCGCTGGCATGCCGGCTATCAAAAATAAAGAATAAATGAGGAGCATGTGATGACTGATCTCAGTTTAGGGCGTCATGCCAATGACCCGATTGTGCCACTGGACCAACCTGCGGCAGATATCAATCCTGCTGCAGTGATCGGTGCCGAAATTATCATTGAACAGCTGCATAAGTTTTACGGTTCGGTCAAAGTTCTGGAAGATCTGAACCTGCATATCCAGCCGGGTGAATTTCTGGCAATTGTCGGTCGCAGTGGTTGTGGTAAAAGTACCTTATTGCGCCTGATTGCCGATCTGGAACAGCAAAGCTACGGCGAAATCAAATTCAAATCAGCCCGGCATATTCGCGAAGGCATTACTGCCGATGATATCCGGGTGATGTTTCAGGACCCTCGCCTGCTGCCTTGGCGTAGCATCAAACAGAATGTACAGTTAGGCCTGGGCAAAGAGCAGCATGCCAAAGCCTCTCAAATGCTGGAAAAGGTCGGACTCAAAGAAAAAGCCGGACTGTGGCCTTCACAGCTTTCTGAAGGACAACGGCAACGTACCGCCTTGGCGCGGGCATTATCGCATCAGCCGCGTATTCTGCTGCTGGATGAACCCCTCGGTGCTCTAGATGCCCTGACAAGACTGGAAATGCAAAACCTGATTGAACGCCTATGGACCGAGCAAGGCTTTACCGCCATTCTGGTCACGCATGATGTCAGTGAAGCCGTGCAACTGGCAGACCGGATTATCTTGCTGGACAAAGGCCATATTGCCAAAGAGTTTAGGGTCAATTTGCCACGTCCCCGGCAAAAAAGTGTGACATTTGCAGAACTGGAACAGCAGGTCTTGCAGGCAGTTTTAGCGACCTAAATACTCAATCCAACCCAAAATCGCGCATGGTTTTGGGTCTTATTCTTATAAAAAATACTTTTAAGGACATTTTTATCAGATTCATTTCAGTATTATTCTTCTCTTGCATTGATGAAGAAAAAAGATGAATAAATGAAGTATTTTCAGAAACTTGAATTTCTCTCCCGGTGTAGATGCATTTAGCCTGTTTTAAATATTGATCTAGATAATAAATCATCATTATTCAAAAAATTAGCCTGTGACTGTGTGCACAAATCTGATGATTTGCCGTACAATTGAGGATTCCCTTTTTCATTGTTTTTTATATTTGCTAATGGAACAAAAAAAGAGTACTCAAAAACGCAATCAGCTGCTAAATGCTGCACTAGACGTATTTTCCCTATATGGTTTTAATGGGGCAAGTCTGGATGAAATCGCACAAATTGCAGAAATGCATAAGTCGAATATTTTCTATTATTATGAAAATAAAGAAGCCCTGTATGTCGAGGTATTAACTACCGTTCTACAAAAATGGCTGGCGCCTTTACAAACCCTTGAAGCTGAACTTGAACCTGAAGAAGCGATCACCAATTATTTGATGCAAAAAATTGAAGTATCACGTACCCAGCCTAAAGCATCCCGTTTATTTGCTTTGGAGGTGATTCAAGGTGCACCGCATATTCTGGAAATTTTAAAAGGTCCGCTGAAAAAACTGGTTAAGCGTAAAGCCAAAGTGATTTCCAACTGGCAGGAGCAAGGCAAGATTTCTGCAGATATTGATCCTGAGTTACTGATTCTGAATATTTGGGCGATTACCCAGAACTATGCAGACTTTGCCACTCAAATGGAAATGGTCACGGGTAAAACTTTGCGTAACCGCAGCATGCAGCAACGCATTATCCAGCATACGGTACACATGATGTTATACGGCGTGATTCCACGTACGGATAAATAAGCAAGCGCTTCTGATTGGCACACGACCATAGCTGCTATGGTCGCCGAGCAAACTTAACTTTCCTATTTATTTTACCATTTGATATAAATCTAATAATTTTTTCGCACCCAATAACAGATTTTCTTCCCAATCCAGATGCGCAGTCTCATTGGCTCCATCACTAATGTATTTCACTGAAATCAGCCGAACGCCCAGCTTTTTACAGACTTTGGCCAAGGCATAGCCTTCCATATCGACCAAATTACACGCCACTTTTGAAATACCGGTTTCAAAGCTGTCGCCTGTCCCACAAATCCCTTTCGGCAAATGGTCAAAGAAAGAATCCAGCTCAATGGCACCCGGGAAATGCTGATCCATCGGGGTCATGCCGACCTCAAAGCCGAGGGGTGAAACGTCCATATCACGCTGTACAAATTGCGTGACTTCGACCAGTTCATGCGCATTGAAATGTGAACTCCCCGCGCTTCCCAAATTCAGCAAGGTACTGCAACCGGTGTTCTGAATCACCTCAAAAGCTTTAAAAGCCGCATTGACTTTACCAATCCCGCTGTAATGCACCCGAATGCCTTCTGCTTCAAACAAGCCTTTGGATTCATTGGGTAGAGCCATGATGAGCGCCAGATCGGACATTCGAAACACCTGATATCAAGAAAAACCCTGACATTAGAAAACAAAAATGTCTGAATGAAAAGCACCAGTACCCTGATCAGACATACTTAGCGCGTAGAAAAACCAGCCGGCTTAATTCCAAGGAAGATGAATTTTCAAGAAAAATATTGCATAAAAACACAACAGCAAGACGAAAGCGCGAGATTATGGCAATATATAGCCTCTCGATATTTCTAAGCACTTGATTTGCCCATGCAGCTGCTCCGTCTAAATGCTTTAGCCTCTCATTCTGAATTACCCAAAACTGCCGTGACCATCGGTAATTTTGACGGCGTGCATTTAGGCCATCAGGCGATGATCCGTCAGCTGCAACAGGTGGCCAAAGCACAGGGTTTAAAATCTGTGGTGATGATTTTCGAGCCGCAACCACTTGAATACTTTCAGGGTTATGATGCTCCACCGCGTATTTCATCGTTGCGTGAAAAAGTTGAATATCTGACTGAGCTGGGTGTGGACTATATCGCAGTGGCGAAATTTGACCATACTTTTCGCAGCCTGACTGCAGAAGCTTTTGCCGACATTTTAAAAGAAAAACTGAATGCCCGGCATCTGGTCTTAGGCGATGATTTTCACTTTGGTAAAAACCGCCAAGGCAACAGCGAATTCCTGCGCAATTACGGCTTTGAAGTGACCAATTTAAATACCATTGCTCTAGATGGTGAACGGGTCAGTTCCACCCGGATTCGCCAGACCTTGCAAGCTGGTGATTTAGCCTTGGCCGCACAATTGCTGGGTCGTCCCTATAGCATTACCGGGCGGGTGCAATATGGTGATCAGATTGGTCGAACCATTGATTTCCCCACTATTAATGTACGGCTCAACCGTCATAAGCCCTGCCTGAAAGGGATTTATGGGGTTGAAGTTATTTGCGAAACCTTATCCTTAAAAGACAAAGTAAAAGCCGACTCTGCAGCGCAAACAGGTATCGCGGGTTATGACCCAACTGCCCTGTTTGGGGCAGGTCATGTCGGCACACGTCCTGCCATTAAACAAGCACATCCAGAGTGGCGATTAGAAGTACATTTTCCAGATGTTTCTGCTAATCTGTATGGCCTGTTGATGCGGGTGACGTTCTTAAACTATTTACATGGCGAAAAGGACTATCCTTCGCTTGAAGCGCTAAAAGCCGGAATTGATGATGATGTCGAGAAACTGCTTGAGTTTCGTCGAAATCACCCCACATTTCCCTTTTAATATCCCATATTTTTATTGTAAAACGTGTCAGTGACATAACTGATTAGATTGGAAGACGACTTGCATGAGCGATAAGCAAACTCCTGAAAATGCAGTGGACTATAAAGCCACGCTAAACCTCCCAGGTACTGACTTTGCAATGAAAGCAAATTTGGCAGTACGTGAAGCGAAATGGTTAGAAGAGTGGTATGCCGACAACATTTATCAGCAGATTCGTGAATCGCGTATTGGCAAGAAAAAATACGTGCTTCATGACGGCCCTCCTTATGCCAATGGTCAAATCCATTTGGGTCATGCGGTCAACAAAGTACTCAAAGACATCATTATCAAAAGCCGTGTCATGGACGGGTTTGATGCGCCATATGTACCGGGTTGGGACTGTCACGGTTTGCCAATCGAACTGAAAGTCGAAGAAAAAGTCGGTAAAGTCGGCGTAAAAGTTGATGCTTCAACTTTCCGTAAAGCGTGTCGTGAATATGCCTACACCCAAGTTGAGCTTCAAAAGAAAGACTTCGTACGTATGGGTGTGTTCGGTGATTGGGACAATCCTTACCTAACGATGAACTTCAAACAAGAAGCCGACATCGTACGTTCACTGGGTGCAATCGCGAAAGCAGGTCATATCGAGCCAGGTCTTAAACCAGTCAACTGGTGTCTGGACTGTGGTTCATCATTGGCTGAAGCTGAAGTTGAATATGAAGATAAAAAATCGGATGCAATTGATGTCGGTTTCACTGTTGTTGATTTAGCTGATTTGTCTGCTCGTTTAGGCGTAGACGTTGCTGATCGTACCGATATCGTGATCTGGACCACAACACCTTGGACGATGCCTGCCAACCAAGCGGTTGCATTACATGCTGAGCTTGAATACCAACTGGTGAAAGCAACAGCCGAAGATAAAGCTGCACAAAACTTCATTTTGGCGAAATCATTGGTTGAGTCTGCGACTCAGCGTTATGGCTTTACTGCGTTTGAAGTGCTTGCTGAATTCACAGGTGCAAAACTTGAGAATTTAGTTCTTCGACATCCTTTAATTGCTGAACGCCAAGTGCCAGTGATTTTGGGTGAACATGTCACCGATGCGAGCGGTACAGGTGCTGTACATACTGCACCGGGTCACGGTGTGGACGACTATAAAGTTGGCTTACAGTACAACCTCAAAGTTGAAAACCCAGTCGGTGGTAATGGTGTGTATTTACCAACTTCGCCTATCTTCCCAGGCGAGCATATCTACAAAGCCAATCCAAAAATTATTGCAGCATTAACTGAAGCAACCAAGCTTTGGGCACATGTAGTGATCAAGCATAGCTACCCGCATTGCTGGCGCCATAAAACCCCGATTATCTTCCGTGCGACACCACAATGGTTTATCAGCATGGATGCTAAAGGTTTACGTCAAAATGCCTTGAATGCGATTGAAAACGAGATCAGCTTTGTACCGGACTGGGGTAAAAACCGTATCCAAGCGATGATTGAAGGACGTCCGGATTGGTGTATCTCACGTCAACGTACTTGGGGCGTGCCAATTCCGTTCTTCGTACACAAAGACACCAATGAATTGCACCCACGTACGCCTGAACTGATCGAAGAAGTGGCTAAGCTGATCGAACAAGAAGGTATTGATGGTTGGTACAACCGTGATGCCCGTGAGTTCATTGGTGATGATGCTGAACAATACAATGCTGTGCGTGACACGCTAGACGTTTGGTTCGACTCAGGTACAACGCATTATGCAGTACTGCGTGAACGTGAAGAATTGACTGATCCTGCTGATTTGTACCTTGAAGGTTCAGACCAACACCGTGGTTGGTTCCAATCCTCATTGCTTACCTCGATTGCGATTAATAAACGTGCGCCATACAAAGGCTTGTTAACGCATGGTTTCGTAGTGGACGAGAAAGGTCGTAAGATGTCGAAGTCGATCGGTAACGTGATCACCCCACAAGACATCATTAAAGATATGGGTGCAGACGGCTTACGCTTCTGGATCGCATCTGCGGATTACCGTTATGAAATGACCGCAGGTAAAGAAATCTTTAGCCGTGCGTCTGACGGTTACCGTCGTATCCGTAACACGCTTCGTTTCTTACTTGCTAACCTCAATGGTTTCAAACCATCAACAGATGCGCTTCCTGTAGATCAATTAATCGCACTCGATCAATACATCCTGCAACGTGCTGCTGAAGTGCAAGAAACCATTAAAAAAGCATATGAAGATATGAACTTCCATATTGTCACCACTGCTTTAACGAATTTCTGTATCAATGACTTAGGTGGTTTTTACTTAGACATCATCAAAGACCGTCAATACACCACGAAAGCGGATTCGCAAGCACGTCATTCTGCACAAACTGCGTTGTATCACTTGGTACAAGCATTCGTGCGTTGGATGTCACCAATCCTGAGCTTTACTGCACAAGAAGCTTGGCCGTTAATTCCTGAGCAATCAGAGAAATACGTGTTCACGGCTGAATGGTATGACATTCCTGTGGCTTCAACTGCAAATGTAGTATCTGAAGCTGAATGGCAAACGCTCATTGCTGTGAAATCTGCAGTAAACAAATTCATTGAAACTGCACGTACAGCAAAAACTGTCGGTTCTAACTTGTCTGCCAAAGTTGAACTTTGGGCAAATGCTGAATTAAAAGCAGTGCTAGATAAGTTAAGTGATGAGCTTCGTTTCGTACTGATCACATCACAAGTGATCGTCAATGAGTTTGATGCAGCACAAGGTGAAGCATCTGATCTTGAAGGCTTGAATGTGAAAGTTTCAGCGGCTGATGGCGAAAAATGTGTACGTTGCTGGCATGTATTACCAGATGTAAATACACATTCTGCACATCCTGGCCTATGCGGTCGTTGTATCATCAACCTTCCTACAGGCCAAGGCGAAGAGAGAAAATATGCCTAATACCCACACGAAAAAGGGCTTATTCCAGTTCTATCCACATAATTTATGGTGGGTTGGACTGGCCATTCTGGCGATCCTTCTGGATCAATGGACCAAATGGATTGCAGTGACAAATCTGAATTATGCAGATCCTGTTCCTGTGCTGCCCTTTTTAAATTGGACACTGTTACATAACTATGGTGCTGCCTTTAGTTTTCTGTCCGATGCCGGTGGTTGGCAACGCTATTTCTTTACTTCACTGGCAGGTTTAGTGTCTGTAATCTTTGTGTTTTGGCTGATGCGTATGCCAAAAGACATGAAAATTTTACCATTGGCGATTGCCCTGATTCTGGGTGGTGCCATCGGTAATTTAATCGACCGGGTCAGCCTCGGCTATGTAGTCGATTTTATTCATGTGTATTACCAGAACAGCCACTTCCCTGCGTTCAATATCGCAGATAGTGCTATTACTGTAGGCACTATTCTGATGCTGATTGATACCTTTTTCTTAGAAAAACATCGAATTCAACGGGCGCAAGCACAACATGACTGATTTTATTCATCCTAACGAAGAAACCCGGGTTGCAGACGGTTCTAAAGTCGAGCTGCACTTTTCTGTCGCAATCGAAAATGGCGTGGAAATTGACAATACCCGTAGCCGTGAAGAACCGGTCAGCCTGGTGATTGGTGATGGCAATTTACTGCCTGGTTTTGAAAAAGCACTGATTGGCTTACGTGCCGGTGACCGTCGCACGGTCAGCCTGCCACCAGAAGATGCTTTTGGGCCATGGAATCCAGAAAACATCCAGAAATTTGACACGGTAAAATTTGGAGACCGTCCGATCGAAGGTCACATGATCGAGTTTGAAGACAAAGCCAAAGCGACCTTGTATGGCGTGGTGAGATCGGTGAATGATGACATCACTGAAGTGGACTTTAACCATCCATTGGCAGGCAAAAACATCACTTTTGAAGTGGAAATCTTTAAAGTGACACCTGCGGGTCAGCAAGGTATTAAACTGATGTAAAACATCAGCTAATTGACTGATTTTGAAAAAGCTCCTTCGGGAGCTTTTTTATTTTCCGGATACAAATCATCTCTAGTCACCTTTCTGAAATCTGATTAATTTAATTTGATGATCAGACCAGAAGAAAGGATGAAACATGAAAATTTATATTGTGGTTGGAAGTGTGCGTGAGGGACGTACCGCGATTAAAGTGGCACACTGGGTACTGCAGGAAATTAAAAGTTATGCCTTTAGCACTTTAGAAACTGAAATTGTCGATCTAAAAGAATGGGATCTTCCGCTATTTTCTGGGGCTCATCCGCCATTGACCGGGATTTATGATCAACCCAAACAGCAAGACTGGGCCGACAAGATTGCGCTTGGCGATGCCTTTATTTTTGTCACGCCTGAATACAATCATGGCTATAGCCCTGCCCTGAAAAATGCCTTGGATTATCTCGGCAAGGAATGGCAAGGCAAACCGGCAGCTTATATTGGTTATGGTGCGACCAACGGCTCACGTTCAATTGACCAGATTCGTCAAGTCGGCACTCAACTTGGACTGGTGGATACCAATGCCGTGATCGAAATCCGGGACATCTTTGCGCGCAACAAAGATTATTCCTTCCAAGGCAATGAATTTGATAATAAAAACTTAAAAGCTGTGGTAGATAGACTGATTCAATATGTCAGTGCTTAATGACTGGACGACAGCCCTGTACGTTTTAGCCTACATGCAGCGCAGAGTTTAGCCGCTATGCAGTCATTTTATGCGAGGCTATAGTGAGTACATAGACAGACAGGAAGTCTGCAAAGCGATACGACAACAATAAAAAGCGCCAATCAACAGGACGTTGACAGATTAGACAGGAGTCAGATCTGAGAAGCAAATCCAGAAAAGCCTCGACAGGGTGTTGAGGCTTTTCTGTTTAAACTTTAGGTTTAACTAGAGTAGTGATCGGAATGCATCAAACATCAACCTTAAAGCCGAGATCAACATCACAGGCGGCCTGCCCTCCCCGGATCTCCCAATTTTCTAGTGCACTTTCTCTCAGATGAATCAGAATATGATCTGCAGGAATGCCGATTTCTCCGAGACTTTTGACCATCTGCTGATACAAATTGCGCTTGGTCTCCAGACTGCGGCCAGCAAAACAGTCAATACTGATCAAGGTAAAATATTCAGGCTGAGCTAAATGGCTCATATAATGAAAACGATGCGCTTCATGCACGACCAGACGAATATTACGATCATATTCAGGCAGCTGAAAGGCAGTTTTCACACAATGAAATACGCTGTTAAGCAATTGTTCCTCAACTGCTTGAGGATATTGTTGCCGAACTTCAATTTGAATCGTAGGCATAGGAGTTTCCTTTTTATTATTTTATGGACGTTTTTATTTATATCAGTTGATGCATATCAAAAGAGTTTTCTCTCGCTAACATACAGCAAAATCATCACCGCAGTTTATGATTTGGTCAGATGATCATTTTGAAACAGTATTTTTAAAATTATCTTTTAAAATTCGGCTGTCGGCTTTGACCTACAATCCATGCAGTTAAACTGCCCTATTGCGTTGTATCGCTTCAGGCTATATTCAGATCATACCAAGACAGGAAGTCTTGTAAGAAAAATAAAAAAATTCACGTAGCAGGATGCTGATCGGTATAACAGACATTATACCTTTAACAGAATATGAAAAGGCCTTCACAGGATGTAGAGGCCTTTTTCTTTCATGCCAGCATCAGCTTAAAAAGATTTTTATCCAGATGGTTAGCTTATTCAATATTTCATATTTAGATAAGCATCCTAAAAGCAGATGATTAAGGTGCTGTCATTTTTAACAGAGCTGCTCGCGGACCATCTTGAATCACCCACAGTGAACCATCCTGTGCCTGAGCAACCCCGCGAATCCGCTCTTTCATATCCAGACGTTGAACTTCTTTCACTGGAACCTGGGTGGTATCCACAATCACAATCGCCTTGGAAGACAGACCGGTAGCAATCGCTTTATTTTTCCATTTCGGAAAGACATTAGCAGTATAAAATATTAAATCTGAAGGAGAAATTACCGGAGTCCAATTCAGTGCCGGGGCCTCAAATTCAGGTCGGGTACTGTGGTCAGGAATCGGCTTACCGTCATAATGATCGCCATTGGATACCAGTGGATAACCATAATTTTTAGCTTTGACAATCTTGTTCAGTTCATCGCCGCCTTTCGGTCCCATTTCGATCACCCAAAGCTGCCCTTTCGGATCAAAAGCCATGCCTAGAGGATTACGGTGTCCAAGACTCCAGACCTGCTGGGCAATTTTACCCTGAGTCATAAACGGATTATCGGCAGGGATTGAGCCATCATCATTCAGGCGAATAATCTTACCGGCATTAGATTGCATGTCCTGTGCAGGGTTGAATTGCTGACGTTCTCCTGAACTGATCCATAACTTACCATCCGACCCGAATACAATCCGATGGGCATAATGTCCCTGGCCTGAAAATTTCGGCACTTGCGTCCAGATCCGTTCAATCTGTTTCAGTTGGGGGGTAGACTGTCTCAAATCAAGTTTGCCACGAACGACCACAGCACCATATCCACCTTGACCCTTTTCAGCATAACTCAGATATACCCATCGATTCTTTGCAAAATCTGGATGTAAAGCAACTTCACCTAAGCCGCCTTGGCCCCCATACGCAACCTGGGGTATACCTTTCACCTCGATTTTTTTCTTGGTTTTTGGATCAAAGAGCTGCAATTTTCCTTTGCGCTCAGTAATCAATAGTCGGCCATCATTTAAAGTAGTAATCGCCCACGGCTCATTAAATTGAGCCACCTGTTCAACCTTATATTTTTGCATGCTTAAAGAGACTGCATCCGATTTGGCAGCTGATGTAGATGCGTCTTGAATACTTCTAGAAGATGAATTCTCTGCATGACAGGCAGTAAATGCTAAAGCACAACAACTGAGTAGAATTTTTATTTTAAATTGCGACAACATCCTCTTCTCCATACTGATTTATTGTTCAAATTAACATCAAGATACAGAGTTTCTGGTCTAAATTCAGCATAGAAAAGTAAATAGATATATTTTAAAAATTATAAATAGAATTTCTCTTAATAAAGAATTAGTGTCTAAGCTTTTGATTAAAACCCGCGCATAAAAAAACACCCCCAACCGTTTGGTTGGGGGTGTTTTGAATAATGAGCTGGCGATGACTTACTCTCACATGGGTAACCCCACACTACCATCAGCGCTAAGAGGTTTCACTTCTG